>DRMS01000229.1 GCA_011322515.1 Leucothrix mucor | reverse complement strand
CCCATCACTTTTACCGCACCACTGAGGGAAACGGCAATAATTAGCAATGCCACCATCACTTCAATTAACGTAAAACCTTTGCATGCTGATGCGCTCATTTCATTACTTACCTTCTACTTTTTCTATTTTACTGGTGCCTATGGCATCAAAAATAATCTTGAAACGACTACCTGTAGAAAATGCAAGCTCATAGCGAAAAGGAGTCATTTCACCACTGGACAAAATAAACACCTGTGGTTTTATCTTCGGCTTACCCTCCGCATCAAGCGCTTGTTTAGTCAATGATGAAATAGCCACTTCATCCAAAAAGAGGGCGGTTTTAGTGCCCGCTGATAATTTTCGCGGCCGAAAAGGACCATCGTTAAATGGAACCCAGTTATTACTCTTATCTTCACGTTGCAGAAAAGAATAACGCTGTGCATCAACTTGTAAACCAAGCTGGCGCGATTGCAAAATGGCTTCATCTTGTGCTAATTTAATCAACGCCACAAAACGATCCGCTTGTTCTGCTAGCAAGTCATCCGTCGTTTTAGACATCATCGGCACAACTGCGGATGAGAGGATTGCCACGATAACCACCACCACCATAATTTCG
This sequence comes from Leucothrix mucor, assembly GCA_011322515.1. Taxonomy (GTDB): domain Bacteria; phylum Pseudomonadota; class Gammaproteobacteria; order Thiotrichales; family Thiotrichaceae; genus JAGLBW01. The sequence goes on along the minus strand of DRMS01000229.1, from coordinate 7,332 downwards.
ATAAGAGTAAAACCAGACTGTCTTGTCCTAATGGAGCTTGGAGATAGCATGAGATAATTAATTCTTCGAATCCCAACTACCAATATCATCATCACTTTGACGACCATCAGGTCCCCAAGAGTAAATATCAACATCTCCATGTGAACCAGGGCTTAAATACTTATAGGGATTATCCCAAGGATCAACAGGAGTTTTATCCAGCATTTTACTCCATGCTTTCGGCTCAGGATCACCACTAGGCTTCGATACTAACGCTTCCAAACCTTGATCCGTACTTGGATATTGAATATTTTTCATTTTATAAAGTTTCAATGAATTTTTTATATTCGTAATATCAGATTTTGCTGTCGAAATTCTCGCTTCCTCAATATTTCCAATCACTTTAGGCGCAATCATCGCCCCCATTACCGCGATAATAACCACAACCACCATCACTTCAAGCAAGGTAAAACCTTGCATACCTGATTTACTCGATAGCGACATTGATTTTGCGCTATATTGACGACCAATATTCATAACCTTTCCTTTATTTTTCATTAGATGCTTTAAGTTTGTCATAATCAAACTTAAAGCGAAAAGTATATGCACCTCTATTAACAAACTTTAAGAAATTCACCATGCCATCACAACTTATAAGCACCAGTATAGTATTTAGTATAGTATTGATATTATTGCAATTTATACAGAATGACTTGTTGTTTTTACGAGAAAACATACAGCAAGGAGAGCTGTGGAGAATTTGGACGGGAAACCTGATTCACAGTAATTACACCCACTTAGGATTGAACTTATCAGGATTTTGGCTATTTGTTTTTATCTTTAAAGAGCTAATCAATGCAATACAACTGATGCTCTCTTTAGCGATTTTAATCAGTGGCGTGGGTCTTGGACTCTATTTTTTGAACCCCGAGCTTTATTGGTACGCAGGTTTGTCAGGTGCACTTTATGGGTTATTTATAGTTGGGGCTTTTTATGCGCTGGTAGACAAAGACTTTATAACAGGGGTTTCTATCATTATTGTTATTCCTGTAAAAATTATTTGGGATCATTTACATAATACAGGGCAACTTAATGCTGATTTAATCGGTGTGCCAGTGTCTACAGATTCACATATCTATGGTATTTCTACGGCATTTTTTATTGGTATTTATGTGCTATACCAGCACATAAGCAATCAGACAAAATAAATGGCTATTGATTTAAAGCAGTACAAAAAGCAGGAACAATATAACGTGGTTGGAGTACTAGCGACGAAAACTAGCCACTAACATCCCAATAGCCAATAAAACCATCATCACAGAAAACACCATCAATGCTTCAGCCATTGTAATGTCAAATAATAATTTAGGTGTATAGCTACAAGATGTCCAAGGCATAAAGAAAGAAGGCATCCATTTATCGACCGCTATCCAAGCAGGAAAGTTTAGAGTAGCAGCACATTCCCCCTTAATAAAACCACGCTCTGTTCCCAATAGTTGATAAGAGCGTTCTAGCATGCCCGCAAAGGTAAATAATAATAAAAAGGATGAGGTCATTAACCCTGCTTTTGTCAACCTTAACAGCAACCCAATAAAGGCAAAAACAATCAACAAAACAACCAATAATCTAAAATGAATACATAAGATGCAAGGTGCTTCTTCCATATAATATTGGTAAAAAACAGCAACACCCTCAAATGCAATACCGAGCAAAATTAAGGCAAACCAAAATAATTTGCCCTGCATTAATAATTGTAATTTTTGTATCATTATCGTTTTTTCACTTAGAATTTATTTGATATAAAAATTAAAGCAACCAGCCTGCTTCAATCTCATCTGCTTTTTTAGGCACTACCTGCATTTCTCTAGGTTCTTCGCCTAATTGTCCGACCAACACGGTTACTTCGTCTTCATCACGCCCTTGACAATAGCGCGCTGCAATGGAAGCCGCTAGATAAATATCCTCAGCAGAAATATCTTCACCATCCAATAACGTCATCGGCCCTGGGTGACTGGCGGTTTTAATATAAATAAACTGCTTTCGATAGCCTTCTAAAAAACGGGTTTCCCCCTCTTCGCGCGATACAATCATTTTAAAATGAGGGCTAGGGCGTAGATGCCGACCAATTTTCAGCAACATAATATCATCCAATTCATAATACTTATCACCGCGATGCGCCCATAGATCCTTAAGTTTGTCAGAATAATTAGGATCGGTGAGGAAGCAACAACCACCTGCGGGTTGTGCATACTCATCAATCTTCCATTTCTCTGCCAATGCCATTTGCGGCTTACGACTACGTCCTGAAAAATCAAATAATTGCTCACGATCAATCCAACCTTCGCGTTCAGGCTTGGTGGCAGGGAGATTTTTAGCACAAAGAGGACGCACCAGTAAATCATTTGCGCCTGATTCTGCTGAAATGATCGGCATAGTTTCTTTACGTTGGGATTTAGGTCGTTGCCCAATCACCTCCCCTGTAAAAATAAAATCAAAATCATGCTCTTCTATCCATTGTTGCGCTTTTTTGACCATAAAGATTTTGCAGTCAAGGCAGGGGTTTAAATTTGCGCCATAACCATGCTTAGGATTAATCACAATATCTTTATATTCATCTACAATATCAACAATATGTAATTTAATACCCAGTTGATCTGCGACCCATAATGAATTATTGCGCTTAGGTTTCTTATTTTTCTTTTTACGCAAAGCCTGTGTATGTCCTTCAACACAAAAACCCGTGAAGAAATTCACCCCTTCAACATGGATTCCTTGTTCTAACATCGCTTTTGTTGCCAACATGGAGTCTAAACCACCTGAGATTAGGGAAAGTGCTTTGCGTTGTTTTGCCATGATGATTACTCTTTTTGCAACAATCTAAAAAGGCGTGAATAATAAGCGTAGAAACAATCAGGATCAATTAGATAGTTTTTATATAGGTAATTATACTTGCCATCATCGCCATTAATTCGTAGGCTAAGGTACAAATTTACTGGGCGCATGGGGCTGTCACAGATAATAATACAAGGTAAATAATTATGAATATGCAACAAGCACGCTTTAATATGATCGAACAACAAATACGCCCTTGGGATGTTTTAGATCACTCCGTATTACAAGTTATGATGGATCTACCGCGTGACGCTTTTGTTTCAGAGGCACAGCAATCACTTGCTTATGCGGATATTCAATTACCTATCGGACATGGCGAGTCAATGATGCACCCGCGAGTTGAAGGGCGCATCTTACAAGAGCTAGCCATACAAGATGATGATATTTGCTTGGAAATTGGTACGGGTAGCGCCTATCTTACTGCTTGTATGGCGAATTTGGCAAAAGAGGTTTTTACGGTTGAACTACATGAGGACTTCATTGCAACAGCAGAGCAACGCCTTGCCGCACAAAATATCTCCAATGTTATTCTTGAACAAGCAGATGCATTACAAAACCTAGATTTAGATAAGCGTTATGATGTTATTGCAGTAACAGGTTCAATACCCGAATATTTACCCTTATTTGAACAGTTATTAAAGCCTGAAGGTCGATTGTATATCACGGTAGGCAGTGGGGCTTTGCAATATGCAATGTTGATTGTAAATTCTGATGGGAAGTATATTCGCAGTAATTTATTTGCAACGGAACTAGACCCACTACAAGGAGCAACGACCCAATCTAGCTTTAGGTTTTAGATTGAATAAGAAAGCTCTAAGGAACGTGCACGAAACAACGTCTCGATCTCTATAGACATTCATTTATTAAATTTCTGCACCCTTCGACTCCGCTCAAGGCACTGTACCCTGAGCGGAGTCGAAGGGTGCAATTATTTATGTGAAAAACTATAACTTGCCTTTTTATCCCAGCTTGGATGATTTCATTCGTTGCGTAGAGTAACTATGCGCCTCATGAGTTCATCCAATCTGAAATAAAAATTCTGCGTTAGAACTTCGGGAAATTATTCCATGCACGTTCCTAAGATAAATCCTACATTCCTGTTTATAAAAAGTGCTACCTAGCAACTGAAGGATACCAAAATATAGTCTATATTTATGCTCCCCCTATACACATTTACACAAACCATTAGGTCTACGCATGAATACTCTAAAATACTGTTTACTAGGCGTATTGCTACTCAGCACATCCAATATCGCTTTCTCAGACTCACGCTTTAACTGTAATACATTGCAACTACAAAATGCTGAGTCTTTAATTCAGAATATGATTGATCGCATTTTAACCATAGGCAATATACACCAAAAGTATAATGTTTGTCGTCTGCCCGATTCGTCCAATGCAGCTGCGGTGATTTACCAAAATAGACGTGTTATTGCCTACGATCCTGCTTATTTAAACCAGTTGGCGGATCAATCAGGTGAGATGCATTGGGGGAAAATAACCGTATTAGCACATGAAATTGGACATCATATACTCGGACATACGGATACAATGGAAGGTCTAAAAAGGCTTCCAAAATGGAAACGCCTGTCAATACAGAGGCAATATGAACTACAGGCAGATCAGTTTGCGGGCAAGGTGTTGGCTACTATGGGGGCTTCTCTAAACAATACTCAAGCACTCATACGCATTCTTAAAGTACATCAAAAGGAAGCGTTTTCCACCCACCCTGATGCCAATAAACGTGTTGCTGCTGTCACAAGAGGATGGAATACAGGTTGCCAACAAGCAGGCAGAGACTGCAATAGTCGAAGAGCGAAAAATAGATCACGTCATAAAAACTACCAATCCCCTTTAGGACGTGGTGCAACGGCTAATTATAGCCACTTTATGCAACAGGCCGATACGCTAAAGGGGGTAAAGGTGAATCGGCATTATTGTAATTTATACGCCTCGTTGGCGGTGCATCAAACCAATCGTAGCCTACAGTACAAATGTGGTTTTAATGTAGGAAGCTATGGTAGTCCTTGGAATAGAGCCGCTGCACCGCAGTCTGATTGGTGTATGAAAGCCAGCGCTCATGCAACCTCTAGAGAAGCCAAGTTTCGTGAAACTAAGTTGGCTTCCTGTGTAGCAAGGAATCAACAACCTAGCAGAGTGCAAGCAGCACGTACTCCTTCGGGTCGCAAGGCAACACAACATTATCACCGTTTTATCCAACTGGCTAAAAAGCTCAAAGGGCAACGTGTTAATCGAGCTTATTGTAATTTATATGCTTCGGTGGCAACGCATCAGACAAGGCGTAATAATCAGTACCGCTGTGGTTTTAATCTTGGCGATACGGCAAATCGCTGGAGCTCTGCTTTTGCTCCTCAGTCTAATTGGTGTATGCAGGTCAGACCCTCCATTACAGCAGGTGAAGCGACCTATCGCGAAAACAAGTTGGCTTCTTGTGTCCGCTGATGACCTGAAAAAACTAATCCAACACCAACGGCAGCTAAGCCAATGCACTCTCTGCTCTGATATGATTGCACCTGTGATTATTGGCGAACCCTCTACATCAGCAATAATGAGTGTTGGGCAAGCTCCAGGTCGTCATGAGGGCAAAGTACAACGTCCGTTTGGCTGGACAGCGGGGAAAACCTTATTCCAATGGTTTGAATCCATTGGTGTGGATGAGGAAAGTTATCGCCAGCAGGTGTATATGGCAGCGGTGTGTCGTTGCTTTCCTGGTAAAAATCCCAAAGGCGGTGGCGATAGAGTACCGAATAAGCAAGAAATAAAAAATTGCTCGCAGTGGTTACAACAGGAATATCAACTTATTCAACCGCAATTAATTATCCCTATTGGAAAACTAGCAATGGAGCAGTACCTTGAATTTAAACTACTAACGGATGTCGTTGGCAAACAACATTCACAGCAACTTGGTGAATTTGCGGTTGATATAATTCCCTTGCCGCATCCTTCTGGTTTATCAACTTGGTTTCGTAAAGACCCTGGTAAGACATTATTGCAAGATGCTTTGCAATTGATTCAACAACATCCTGCTTGGCAACAGGCTTTTCTGACAAGGGTTTGAATTGAAGATGATAAAAATATAATCGACTACCAATTTAAGGCGGGACAGTTCATGTTTCTGCTATTCACCCGCACTCTTCGACAAGCTCAGGAAGCGGTGTCCTGAGTCTACCGAAGGGGCGGTGTCCTGAGTCTACCGAAGGGGCGGTGTCCTGAGTCTATCGAAGGGCTAGCTCCCTGAGCTTGTCGAAGGGTGCGGGTTGTTTGCTATGATGTTACTTGTCCCGCCTTAAGTTGGTAGCCATATAATCTTAGAAAGTTTCAAGTAATGAATTGACCTATATTGCGCTGATTTTTTATACCCAAGGGGCATAGCAATTCCTGATTGGAGCATCTTTGGAGCATCTCAAGAGACGCATAGTTACTCTACGCAACGATTAAGATGATTCAAGCAGGAGCAAAAAGGGCAGGTAAGATGGGTAAAATCATTGCTTGGAACTTCCTTACTGAATACTTTAGTATCCCAATTTTAAGGAGTGTTAAACTTGTTTTGTGTGATTCGCACAAGCTAACAGCTTGGACTCCTGCAAAAATTTAATAAATGAACATCTATAGTGAATAGTTCCTCTATGAGCAACAATAAAATACTACAAAAAATAGCCAGCGCACGTACTAAATTAATCTTAGATAAACCCTTTCTTGGCGCTTTAGTTTTACGTTTACCTTTGCAAGAAGCCAGTCCTGAATGGTGCAAAACCACAGGGACTGATGCACGAAAATTTTATTATAATCCAGAGTATATTGAAGAACTACACCCCACAGAGATGCAGTTTGTTTTAGCTCATGAGGCATTGCATTGTGCTTTATCGCATTTTGCGCGGAAGGAGCATCGAGTTAAGCATCGTTGGGATCTTGCTTGTGATTATGCGATCAATCCTATTCTTATTGCAGATGGATTAACTCCTCCACCTAATGTAATGGTATTAAAACAATATAAGGGAATGTCAGCGGAGGAGATTTATCCTTTACTGAGCGACAATGATCACAGTGAAACAATGGATCAGCATCTTTATGATAAACAAGATAATCCTAAGGACGGAGGACAGGATCAAGAAGAGAATCCACTGGATCAGCAGAGTAAAAACAATCCACCTCCTAAACAGGGAAAATCTAATGGTAAGGATAAAGACCCTGATAATAAAAACTCAAAAGGCTCGGGAAAACAGGAGTTTGATGAGAATGCAGGCGGTAATACAGCACCCCCTCCTCCTTTAGATCAAGCCGCAGCGGAGGAGCTGAGTATTCAATGGCAGCAACGCATGGCAGGAGCTGCACAACAAGCAGAGCAAGCAGGAAAATTGAGTGGCGTGATGAAACGTTTGGTAGACGTACTGATGCAACCCCGTTTACCTTGGCGTGCATTACTCGCACGTTATATGACTT
>DRMS01000228.1 GCA_011322515.1 Leucothrix mucor | reverse complement strand
TCCAGCCTATTTTGCTCCAAATGCTAGAGCCTTTAGGTCAAAAAGGGGTTGAAATTGCAACTAAAATCAATGATTTTGTTAGTAATGTCAATGTGGGTGTATTAGGCGCAATTGGCTTAATTGTGCTGATCTATACCAGTATTTCACTGATGAATAAGATCGAGGAAGCATTAAACTTCACTTGGAAGGTTAAAACCTCACGCAATCTTGTTAATCGCCTGCGCCATTATGTCAGCCTGATTGTTTTAGGCCCCATCCTAATTTTTACAGCCGTGGGCTTATGGGTCTCACTCTTAGATACTAGCTGGATAAAAGCGCTCTTTTCAATAGAAACCATTAATCCTGCTTTTGGATTTTTTAGTTCTCATTTATCCAAACTTATTTCTGTCATTGGCTTTACCTTTGTTTATATTATTATTCCCAATACCCATGTGAAGCCAAAAATTGCTTTATTTACAGCAATAATTACCGCCTTTTGTTGGCATATTACAGGGGCGATTTTTGCAGCCTTTGTGGTGAACTCCAGTAGCCAAGCGGCAATTTACTCTGCCTTTGCAAGCTTGCTCGTCTTTATGCTGTGGATGTATGCAAGCTGGTTGATTTTATTATTTGGCTCACGTATCGCCTTTTATATTCAATATCCGCAGCAAGCACGCTATTCACATCATGCCAAAACCCTTAGCCCCATGATTACAGAAGCGTTAGCCTTATCTGCCATTAGGCTTATCACTAAACGCTTCTATAGCAGACAACCTGCTCTTACACTAAGTAAAATCGCTGAAAAAATGAAAGTCTCTGATTCTTATATTGACGATATTTTAAAGGTATTACAGGCACATCAGTTTATTGTCACAGACTCGGAGCAACCACCGCGTTATATCCTAAGCTGTGCGGCAGAAGAGGTGAAAGTGAGTGATGTAAAAGAAGCTATTATGCAAGGTGATGCAAGCCAACAGCGATTAATGAAGGATTTACTGAAAGGAAACCAAGCATTGCAAAGCAATATTTCAACTAGCTCTTTATTTAATGACGATATGATGAGCTTAAAAGACTTTGCTATTCATTAACTGAGATTACGCAGCTAAAAAGGTATTGCTACGTAACATCAGTTCATTACTCCCCCATTATAACCTCCTAAGTGCAACCCTACCCCTATCGGGTATCGCATACACCAAGATATAGTTCTTACCTCCATGCCTTAAAAACTTAGTATCTATAGACATTCATTTATTAAATTTCCGCACCCTTCGACTCCGCTCAGGGAGCTGTACCCTGAGCGGAGTCGAAGGGTGCAATTATTTATGTGAAAAACTATAGATCATTCATTTCATCATGTAGATCAAATGTCATTTGGATTTTTGTTGCAGATAGATTATCTACAGAGGCGGCGGCATATTCTTGTGCATATTTAGCTACACCTGCAAATTTCCCGACCCAAATTGATTTTTCTTTGCTATGGATATGATTAAAAGTACGGCGAATTTCGCGCTGTAATTACAGGTCTGTTATATGATGAAAATGCGCACCATACCATGTTCGATAGTTACGGCTATTGGCATCAAGAACGGAGTCAAAGTCTCCTCGCTGTTAATTTATTTTCTTATTCCCCCTCAAAGTATAGGATTAAAAATTCAACGATGCTGGTAAAATCAGTGATATTGTTAATTATTCAAGGCACGAACTAACGTCCCGAAGTTCTACCTAATAACTTATTAACTCTTATTAGATCAAGAAGTAGGCTTCCCAGAACGGGACTTTGAATTAAACTTTCGATTATTATGTCTTTTCTGATTTCCACCCGATCTGTTTCCCGTAAATTTAGGCTTCTTACCGCGATGCTGTGGCGAACGACGCTCTCCTTTAATCGGTTTTTTAAGCTCCGCCAATAACTCGGATGAAACGGTTGCCATTGGGATTTGCATTTCAATTAACGCTTCAATCGGTGATAAGAAAAATGCGGTATCTTCACAAGCAAAACTATGCGCTTCTCCCGATGCGCCTGCGCGTGCTGTGCGCCCTATTCTATGTACATAATCTTCTTCGACTTGCGGTAAATCAAAATTAAACACATGCGATACCTCATTAATATGCAAACCACGCGCAGCGACATCAGTTGCGATTAAGAGTTGATATTGCCCTTTTTCAAATTGCTTTAATAGGCGTTCACGTTTATTTTGACGCACATCTCCTGAGATCATTGCAGCTTTAATATCATTGCCTCGACAATAGTCATCTATCATTTCTGCATTACGTTTAGTGTTGACAAAGACAATGGAGCGAAAGGGTTGTAACGTATGAATCAAACCAATTAATAAGGGTATTTTTTCATTATTGGCAGGGTAATAAACCCATTGTTGAATCTTTTTGGTATTCACCGCCTGCGCTTTAATTTCCACTTTTTCGGGACTGTTCATATGCTCATAGGCAAGTTCTAAAACACGATGCGATAAGGTGGCTGAAAATAGCATATTTAAACGCTTATCTGGCTTGGGTAAACGGCGCAGTAAAAAACGAATATCGTTAATAAATCCCAGATCAAACATGCGGTCTGCTTCGTCAAGAATAAGCCCCTGACAGCGTTTTAGATTAAAAACACGTTGCTTCCAGTAATCAATAATTCGCCCTGGTGTGCCGATTAGAATATCGGTGCCTTTTTCAATAGCACGTTTCTGCTTATCAAAGCCTGTTCCACCATAAGCAAGGGAGAATCTCAGCCCTGTGTCTTTGCCTAGCGTCTCAGCATCTTTGGCAATTTGTATAGCTAGCTCACGCGTTGGAGCCAAAAT
>DRMS01000227.1 GCA_011322515.1 Leucothrix mucor | reverse complement strand
AGTTCAGTGAGTCAAAGATACGGAAAATATCAATGCCCTGTTCAGCAGATTCAATAATAAATTTTTCAATGATATTATCGGGATAGGCTTTGTAACCCACCGCATTAGCGCCACGAAAGAGCATCTGAAAAAGAATATTAGGGATTTTTTCACGCAATAAACGCAAGCGTTCCCAAGGGCATTCATGTAAAAAGCGCAATGCCACATCAAAGGTTGCACCACCCCACATTTCCAATGAAAATAGTTGTGAGTGATTTTTGGCAAATCCCTCTGCCACTTTAAGCATATCGCACGTGCGCACCCGTGTCGCGAGTAAAGACTGGTGTGCATCACGTAGGGTGGTATCGGTATAGAGAATAGTATCCTGTGCTTTAATCCAATCAACAAAGCCATCCGCGCCTAGCTCATCTAGCTTGTTTTTTGTACCTTTGGGATAGGCTGCAAATTTATCGTAATCAGGAATAATGGGTGTGCGAAATTTACGTTCAAGGTCAGGTTTTTTAATATCTTCGTGACCATTAACGGCTAAATTTGCCAGATAACGCAGTGTTTTTGTGCCTCGATCATAGCGTTTATGGATATTAAATAACTCAGGGTTTTGCTCCAAAAAAGTAACACGCGCTTTGCCTGAAACAAAGGTAGGATGTTTTAAGACATTTAGCATAAAACCAATATTGGTTTTAACACCACGAATACGAAACTCTGTGAGCGCACGAGTTGAGCGCTCTAAGGCTTCTTTTAAGGTGCGTCCTGATGCGGTAACTTTAACCAACATGGAGTCGTAAAAGGGGGATACTTTAGCACCTAGGTAAACCGCTCCCGCATCAAGGCGAACTCCCAATCCCCCTGCACTACGGTAGGCAATAATGGTTCCAAAATCAGGTTTAAAATCCTGCTCAGGGTCTTCGGTAGTAATACGACACTGCACTGCAAAACCACGACAGCTTATCTCATTTTGTGAGTTAATTGCGATTTCAGGGCTAGATAATGTGTAACCGCTAGCAATTTGAATCTGACTGCGGACAATATCAATCCCTGTAACGACTTCGGTAACCGTATGCTCGACCTGCACGCGAGGATTGACTTCAATAAAGTAAATATTTTCTGCTTTATCAACCAGAAACTCGACCGTTCCCGCATTGTTATAATTAACTTGTTTGGTTACTGCCAGCGCATAGGCGTAGAGTTTTTCACGCGTCTGTTTGGATAAACCCATACTAGGCGCAACTTCTACTACCTTTTGAAAACGGCGTTGCACTGAACAATCGCGCTCATACAAATGCACCAGATTGCCGTAATTATCACCTAAAATTTGAATTTCAATATGCTTGGGTGCATCAATATATTTTTCTAAAAAGAGAGTATCATCACCAAACGCTTTCGTTGCTTCATTGCGCGCATCATTAAAGGCATTTTCCAATTCATCCTTGGTGTGCAATATACGCATCCCACGCCCACCGCCCCCTGACACCGCTTTAATCATTAGCGGAAAACCAATGCGCTTGGCTTCTTGCAGCGCAATATCTGCATTATCCAGCGGAATATGACTGTCTTCTATGACAGGAATCCCAGCGGCAATGGCATTTTCTTTAGCTTTTAGTTTATCGCCTAATTGCTCCATCACCTCAGGCTCAGGGCCGATAAAGATAATATCCTCCTCACGGCAACGCTGTGCAAAGCGTACATTTTCAGATAAAAAACCATAGCCAGGGTGAATTGCATCAACCTGATTTAATTTTGCCAGCTCAATAATCGCCTCAATATCTAAATAAGGCGCTAGTGCTTCATCATCTGCGCCAATCTGATACGCCTCATCTGCCTTATAACGATGCGGTGAAAAGCGATCTTCATAGGTGTACATGGAAACCGTGCGTAGATTTAATTCAAATGCGGCACGTAAAATTCTAATGGCAATTTCACCACGGTTGGCGACCATCAGTTTACTAATTTTTTTAATCATTTTATGCGACCTTAGCTAAAGGTAGTTAAGTAAGCGCTCATAATAAATCTAACCAAATTTTTGACGTTTGTTTTTTGAACTTTAGGTATTGTTGAGCCATGTGGCAAGTTACGCAATGATACCAATAACGCAGAATATTGGAAAATAAATTGCTATACCCTGCTTTTTGGGTGCGAACAAAATATTAGATTTACTGTGCCCTCCTACTGATCTAATAGTTTTTCAGACCCTCAAGTAGGAAGCAATTGCTAAAATTAAATAATTATATTTTATTTTTATTACTTTAAGTCATTGTTTATAAAATGTAATTGTAAAATTAGTTTAATTCCCCCCCCCAAAAAAAGGAGTGATCACATTAATTAGATTAACTTATATAAATCAATATGTTAATGAATTTATGAACCGTTAAGCGGAATTGATTAAGGTATTGAATGACAAGCATCAATGTTTTGATTCAGCTTGTGTGTATACTACATCATATATGATTATCGAGGTTGATAGAGGTAGCTTATTAAATAGTCTGCACATCAACATTCCCCCTAATAAAAATAAAAATAAAAAAGGAATCCCCTACCATGAATATTTTATTCGATGCATTTCTACACGGTCTATTCGTTGGAGCTATTATAGCTTCTATTACAGTGGTTTTATATTTGCTTTATATAAAACTAAAAGAATCAGATGGCATTCAAGATATTAAATTTTAGTCAATAGAAATAACACTGTTCTCCCTGCTGTATTTCAAGCAGGGATCTTTAGATTTACCGACATTCCCTTCTTAAGAAAATTCCTTTCTATAGCACCTGTTTGCCCATTATACTATCTAACAACGATTACAAACAAAGGTAGTACGCATGGCAAACTCACTTCAAGATCAATTACTCAATGCAGGGTTAAGCAATAAACAAAAAGCACGCAAAATTAATTCTGCTAAAAAGAAAGCAGTGAATAAAAGTCGCAAAGAAAAGACTTCATTAAAAAATGAAGCTGCGGACTTGGCAGAGAAAGCTCGTCAAGAGCAATTACGTAAAAGCCAACAATCCAATACCGAGCAAAATCAACAGGCAAAACAAAAAGCCATTGTAGCCCAGATTCGCCAAATTATTGAACTGAATAGCATTGAAAAAGCGAAGGGCGATCAAGGGCATGCTTATAATTTTACCGATGATAATAAAATCAAAACCGTTTATGTTTCAGTGCAAAACCATGATCTGATTAGCCGTGGTCGCATAGCAATTGCTAAGCTAGAGCAAACCTACCACTTGATTCCAATGGAGGCGGCCAATAAGATTAATGAGCGTGATAGTCGCTCAATTATTTTGCTAAATGATCCTAGGAAATCAGATGATGATCAGACGATTGATGATGACCCCTATGCCGATTATCAAATTCCTGACGATTTAATGTGGTAATTTTTTTATGGCGTTAATGCAATGATTTGTATAATAAATAAACCTTGTTTTTTTATTATACAAATCATTGCATTAACGTATTTAAAATATTTAAAATCAATTTAGTAATTTTTCAACCGAACTAACTTGTTGATTTAAAAATATCTGTGGATGATGAGACGTTACGTACATTATTAAGAACCAACATACTACTATTGAGGGATACCCAGAATAGTTAAATTATTTCACATAGATGATGTACTATACACAAACAATAAAAACGGAAGGACTTATTGATTGTGATAAATGATAATTCGCAACACCTTACCCCAGGTGCATTACCGTCATCAATGCAGTTGACACGCAACGGTCAGCTAAAGCATTTTCTAAATATTGAGGGTCTTCCTCCACTCCTGTTAGAAGAAATTCTCGATAGGGCAGAACAATTTCTCGATCTTCCTAATAAAGCTCAAAATAAAGCACCCGTATTACGCGGTAAAACGGTGATGAATCTATTTTTTGAAAATTCCACCCGCACACGAACCACGTTTGAGCTTGCTGCACAGCGTTTAACCGCCGATGTAGTAACACTAGATATTCGCAACTCTGCAACTTCTAAAGGGGAAAGTCTACTCGATACTATTCGCAATCTCAGTGCAATGAATTGCGATATGTTTGTAGTACGCCATGAATGTAGCGGTGCGGCACATTTTATCGCGCGCTATTGTCCACCACATATTAGTGTGTTAAATGCGGGTGATGGCTATCATGAGCATCCAACACAAGCGATGCTGGATATGCTTACTATTCGCCAGCATAAAAAAGATTTTCAACCGCTTAAAGTGGGAATTGTGGGGGATATTTTACATTCCCGTGTAGCACGCTCACAAATACATGCACTGACAACTTTATGCACGGGTGAAGTACGAGTTATTGCGCCGCGTACCTTAATTCCTGTCGGGGTTGAACAAATGGGAGTGAATGTGTACACCAATATGGAGCAGGGGCTGGATGATCTAGATGTCATCATTATGTTGCGCCTACAAAAAGAACGTATGCAAGGTGGCTTACTGCCCTCAGAACGAGAATATTTTTCATTTTATGGTTTAACCGAAGAACGGCTTAAATTAGCTAAGCCTGATGCCATTGTTATGCACCCTGGCCCTGTTAACCGTGGGGTGGAGATTGATTCGCGGGTTGCGGATGGTTCACAGTCTGTTATTTTAGAACAGGTGAGTAATGGTATTGCAGTACGTATGGCGGTAATGACAATGGTAATGAGTGGGCAAGCAATGGAGCAATCTTTATGAGTACCCTACATGTAAAATCAGCTCGGCTGATCGACCCCGCTAATCAACAAGATGTAATCACTGATATTGCAATTGAAGCTGGGGTTATTCGTGCTATTGGTCCTCTACCTGATGGTTTTCAGGCACAGCAAACTATTGATGCCAAGGGCTTATGGCTAATGCCAGGTTTAGTGGATCTTTCTGTCTATTTACGTGAGCCAGAGCAGGAAAACAAAGCTACCATTGCACATGAAATGCAAGTCGCTGCACAATCAGGTATTACTACTGTTTGCGCGATGCCAGAGCTAGCATCACCAATTGATAGTCGTGCGCGTATTAATCTCGTCAGAGAAAAAGCATTAGCCGCAGAAAAAGCTGCCCAAGTTGAAGTCATTGGGGCATTAACTGCTGGCTTGAAAGGTAAGCAATTGAGTAATATGGGCAGCCTAAAAAAATCAGGTTGTGTTGCGGTTACACAAGGATTAGCACCCTTAAAGGATATTAATCTACTGCGTAATTGCATGGACTATGCTGCAACCAATGAATTAAAACTTTTTTACCAACCCATTGAACATGATTTGTTGGCTGATGGCTGTGCGCATCAAGGGGCAATAGCAACCCGCTTAGGACTTCCCGCTATTTCATCCAGCGTAGAAACAATCGCAATGGCACAGATGCTAACATTGATTGAAGAAACTCATACCGCCGTGCATTTTTGTCGTTTATCTTGCGCTAAAAGTGTTGAGCTGTTAGCCAGAGCGAAAGACAAAGGACTGCCAGTTAGTGCCGATGTAGCCGCGCATCAACTCTTCTTAACCGAAATGGATATTGCTGATTTCAATACCCTGTGTCATACCATGCCACCGCTACGTAGTTCAAGAGATCGCGAAGCACTTAGACAAGGCGTTGCAGATGGTATCATTGATGCTATCTGCTCCGATCATCAACCGCATGATATAGATGCAAAACTAGCCCTATTTCAACAATCCAGCCCAGGAATATCCGCCTTAGAAACACTCTTACCGCTTACGTTAAGATTAGTTGAGGAAGGCGTGCTGACACTCACCCAAGCCATTGCAACCGTTACCCATAAACCTGCTGAGATTATCGCCAAGCCTAAAGGAAATCTAGGAATAAGGCAGGCGGCTGATTTTGTTTTATTTAATCCTAATAAGCTGTGCAATATTTCATTGCAGAGTATGCGAAGCAAGGGTAAGAATAGTCCCTTTTTTGGTTGGGGATTTAGTGGAGGGATTGATGTTACGGTGATTGCTGG
The DNA here is from genome assembly GCA_011322515.1 of Leucothrix mucor. Classification (GTDB taxonomy): domain Bacteria; phylum Pseudomonadota; class Gammaproteobacteria; order Thiotrichales; family Thiotrichaceae; genus JAGLBW01. The sequence continues at coordinate 3,336 of DRMS01000227.1, read as the reverse complement.
TGATTTGGCTTACCAAGCATAACCTATCCTAAAAATGCTTCTTTAGACGCTATAGATATTCAGATATTAAATTTCTATTTTTCCACCCTATAAATACATATCCTCTGCAACACTATTCTCACAACCTAAAATAGCATTACAATACAAAAAGCGGCTACCAACTTAAGGCGGACAAGTAACGTCATGGCAAATAACCCGCACCCTTCGACAAGCTCAGGGAGCTAGCTTCCTGAGCTTGTCGAAGGGTGCGGGTGAATAGGCAGAAACATTAACTGTCCCGCCTTAAACTGGTAGCTTAGTTTTTCGCATAAGCCTTCATCTGTTTATAACTTGGTTTTGAAGAGCAAAACCACCCGTTCAGAATCAATAGAGCCTAGCGTTTCAACAAGCTATTAATGGCTTTCAATTCATTATTACTAAGCCCGTGCTTATTCCTTTGCGTATCTTTATTTGATCGATCAATTATATAGTTTAAATTTTTTGTTTTAACAGGTACCTGCCCCTCTAAAGGCAATATCCAACTATTTACAGCAGCTATTACTTTTTCTTTCATACTGATTTCCCACTCAGCCTCAATAAGATTAGGGTCGGTGTTATTATAAAGATAAACAGAACGACAATCAGAAATATTATATAAAACACTCTTAATATGATAGTGGTTATCAGGTGCATATTCCCATCTGATTTGCGCAGCACCACACTTTAATGGATAGTTTGGCAGTGTATGTTTAACAGAAAACGCGGTTTCAATTTGTTTATAACCTTTATAGCTATTTTTATTTTCAATATAAGTTAATTCGCTTTCAGCTTCCATTAAAATACGATAATTTCCATTAGCTTGCTGTTGAAGTATCCATTGATGTATTTTACTATCTGCTCCAAATTTAGAAATAAGATTTTTATTATTAAAACATTTAGAAGCCATGAAGCCAATTAGCCATTCTTTGGTAGTAGCATTATTATCTATCTCTAAACGAACCCCTTTAACAGGACATTGCAATCTTTTTGCTATGTTTTTAGCGGTATATATTTTTTTAAAACTATTTTTGAAAGGGTTGTCAGTTGACTTTTTATTCATTATTTTCCTAAGTGATTTAGAAATAGGTCTGAATAAATCTTCATGTGATTCCCCTAAAGAGTTGGGATCGTTTGGAGAGAAATTTAAACGATAAACCTCATTTTCAAGACTAGCTCCACCATCAAACTTTATAGAGTAAATATTTTTATTGACATGATATAAATGACTATTTTCATTTATTTTTGGAGTCGCATTTGTTTGCGTGGAAAATATAAAAAATAGTATCAATCTATTTATTTTAAACTTGATCATTATTTCATCCTTGAGTTATTTATCAGTAGCTTCTGTCAATAATTAATGTAATATATTGATAAATAACATATTAAACATAAAACAGCATAGTAATATTTATAAATAAAGTAAATGTATGAACCATTTTATATTATAGGTTATAAATCAATAATTTATAAACATCAAGAGCGCTGTTTTTTAGCTATATTTATCAATACCTTATCTTAAAAAAAGCAATTATCAAAAGTCACTATTACCCTCACTCCCATAATTCCCACCGCCCCAGCATGGGAATACATATCGAGCATTCTACGAAATACAAATTTCAACGCTTATATTACAGGTGATTTGGATATTTTATCCAAGTACTTTGCTGGCTGAAATAGTATGAGCAGTAGCAATAATCTGTATGCGTTCCCACGCAAGAGCATGGGAACGAGAGATGGATAGGGAAACTACACAATTAACATCAAAAGTCTCTATTTTTAGCTATCAGTAAGCTTCTTAAACTAGAAATAAGTCGATTTTTCAACAATTATGTTTGCTTAAATTTTTTAGCTAATTTATCTAAGTCTGTTTTCTTATTGATACACTTTGCTTTTCCTATTTTTTCTAATTTGTTCATTAAGGCTTTCATTTGATGGGCGTTACCTCCGTTTACTTTGTCTTTTTTATAATGAGTCCAAAAGGTAGCCATATGTACATCAGTGTAAAAATAGGCACTAGGTTTTTTTGGATTAAGTGCTCCCTGTCGATCTGATGCTCGACCACATCGCCTGTAATCATAGACTCCTTTTACATCACCATAATGGTAATAATGGGGATGCGTATTAGAAATACCTGTATTATCAAAACCGACAATAAGAATATTAGCTCCTCCTCCTATACGTAAGGGATAGAGTGTTATTTTACTCGCATGCAAGGGTTTGTCTTGCATGTCTTTATTACCACTAATAGTACAGCCCGTTAACATACCGCTGATAGAAATATGATATTTCCCTTTAGTTTGAATATGATTATTAAGGATATGTATATTTTTAAAGGCACCATCCGTTGCAAAAATTCCTTGCAGATCTCCTTCTGAGTAGATAACTGTATTTTGAATAGTTACATGCTCCAAAACCTCTCCCGCAAAGTGTTCGGGTCGATTAGAAGGTATTAGCTGAAAACCATCACGATGTGCCATTTCATGAAAATGCTCAACAGGAGGATGTATACCTTTTACTAGTGGGTGCTTACTGACTTTATCAGCATAGGTATTGAATTCTTTAACAAACTGCCCTTTGTGTTTTTCTTCTGACGCTGCCATAAAATCATTAATCAAAATACCATCAATAACAATAGGCTTTGTGAAAGGTCCCTGTATTTGCATAAAATCCCGTATAAAGTGGGAGTAGGCAATTATCTTTCCACTAAGATCAATTTTGCTAAATAGTTTTTTCTCATCCGTTGTTATTGTTCGAGTATTCACCTTGTTAGGATCTTCACTCATTGAACGCCTATTTTTATATAAATAGAGTTTATCTCCACGAAACAGAAATAAGGGGGCAAGTGTTTCCCCTAAGGCGCCTCTTACTCGATCATAAGGATTTATTTTAGTGTTATCAGCAGGATACTTTGTATCCAGTAATAATTTAATAATTCGCATTTGAGCGGTATCTTGCCTTGGGTCTTTTGCATATGTTGCTACTATTTTTGAAATATCTGAGACGCTTCCTTGTGGTTTAGTCTGAGATTCTTGGCTCTTGCCTTCTGTGGTTTGACGCAAACGTTTAATCTCACCGATAAGACGTTTGTTTTCATCCCAATCTTCTTTTAAATTAGACTGCTGTGCTTTCTTTTGCGCCGCACTTGCTTCTATTTTTAACTGGGCAATTTTTTTCTTTATTTGTTCTTCTGTTAAAGCAAGACCTATTGTTCCTTGTGCTCCTATAGATCCAGTTGCTCCTTGCGTAAATTCCTTGCTTTCATATAGGCTGTAACGATCTCCTAATTCAGCAAAATGCGCCTGATTATTCTGAATATTT
>DRMS01000226.1 GCA_011322515.1 Leucothrix mucor | reverse complement strand
TTTAAAGCCGTTTTCATAAACGCCTCTTGTCTGAGTGAGCGGCGCATTGTATAGATTATTTTCCTTCCGTCAATGCTTTATTTTGCTTTATTTGATTTAAATTACAACTTATTGATAAGACTATCTTTTAATTATCACTTTAAAACAATCTTAGCATTTTTAACGTTCTGCTTAATCAAATAGCACATCCTGCCAGATAGCATCTATTACCTCTGGATGATCGATGAAGTAATTACGTGATTGTTGTAGCTTCTCAATCATATTATTACGCCTTATTTCTTCTTCGCTTGGTAAGTCCATTTTATTCCAACCTCGTAGCAACTCCGCCTGTTTCCTAAATAGATTTAAACCATAAGCATCAACAATGTAGAAGATCGCACGCGCTACCTCCCCTTTATTTACATGTGGCGGCTCCACTAATTTACGCTTATGATCTATCTCAAATTCATAATCTAACCAGACTCTCTCTTCTAGCTCCCTATCAACTTCACCAAAACTATAACTCCCTCGTGCCATGTTCAGGTCTTTACGCGCAGGATAAATATTATGTAAATCAGCCTCTATGAATTTAAAGCGTTTGGAATGGCGACGACAATCCTTGCGATCTTTACAGTTAAGACTGTTGACCACCCATGCCATAGGAAAGATATGCTCAGCGTTAGTCCAACTCGGCTTTACATGACCAAATCGTTGCTGACTATAGACTGTCATTCCACCACGTCCATAAAGATCTCGCCAAAAAAGTTGGAGACTGTAATTGTAGTTAGATACTTTTTGCTGACCTGTATTATATTTCATGCAATGAAGTGTAGCATTTTTGACTGCTTACAAAAAACTAAGCTTTTACTATTGCCACGGTCAGTTCAGATGAATACAATCAGTGGTTGCATTTTTGGCTTGGTCAACCAATTATGATAAAATCAAAAAAGCACCCGCCCTAGAATTTAGGCTTTTTTAACCCAATAATGATAGACCATAAATAACCATTTAATAAAGAATAACGGAGTCACTAAATGCCTTGGAATGAACCAGGTAGTAATAATAAAGATAAGGACCCTTGGAGCGGACGCTCTAATGAGAAGGGATCGAAAGAAAGCTCTTCAGGAGCCGACAACATTGACGAGCTAACTCGCAAGCTTAATGAAAAAGTTACTAGTATCTTTGGCGGAAAATCTAAAGATGGTAATAATAGTGGCGGCGGTATCAGCAAATCTGGCGGACTATTAATTGGCGCCATCCTATTAGGCATCTGGTTATTTTCTGGTTTTTATACGGTTGACTCTGCGCAGCGCGGGGTTGAATTACGTTTTGGCGCTTATAGCCAAACGACCCAACCTGGTCTTCACTGGCATCTACCCTACCCCCTTGAAGCGGTTGAATTAGTTGATGTAGATAAAAACAGAACTGCCAAAGACCGTACCCATATGTTGACAAAAGATGAAAATATTGTCGATATTGGCGTTTCAGTACAGTATAAAATCAAATCTCCCGAAGATTATCTGTTTAATATCTATCTAGTTGACTACGAGCCTCAGCAATCAGTGGGTACGCTATACCATGTGATGCGCAGTGCTGTCAGGGAAGTTATTGGTCGTAATACAATGGATGGCATCTTAAAGGATAACCGTGCAGGTTTTGCGCCAGATACTCTCGTTGTTATGCAGGAGATTCTGGATAGTTATAAATCAGGAATTCATGTGATCAAAGTTAACCTGACCTACGCCGAAGCACCAAAGCAAGTCAAAGATGCTTTCGATGATGCTAACCGTGCTAGAGAAGATAAAGACCGCTACCAAAACCAAGCCGAAACGTATGCTAAGAAAGTTATCCCTGCCGCACGCGGTAAGGCTGCGCGTACGATTGAAGATGCTACCGCCTATACTAGTCAGATTGTCTCTAAAGCAATGGGCGACTCTGCTCGTTTTGAACAGTTAGCTTCTGAGTACCATAAAGCCCCAGAAGTTACCCGCGAACGCCTCTATCTTGAAACAATGGAAAAGGTAATGGCGAATAGTCGAAAGATTATGATTGATAGTACATCAGGCAATAATTTACTCTATTTACCGTTAGATAAACTAGGCTCTAGTAGCGCATCTAGTCAAACACTTTCACCTGCTGTCGCTAGTGCTCTACAACAACAAATCAGAAACAAACAAACTCAGGATTCTCGCGCTAGTAGCCGTTCTAGCTCAAGAGAGGCACGTCAATGAAAAATCTTACTGGAATTATCATAGCCATTGTTATCTTCATTATCAGCTCATCAGCTTATATTGTTGACGAGCGAGAAGTGGCAATTAAATTTCGCTTTAAACAAATCGTTGAGTCAGGTATTAAGCCTGGTCTGCATTTTAAGTTACCTCTGATTCACACCATTAAAAAATTCAATTCACAAATTCTTACATTAGATGCTAAACCTGATCGTTTTTTAACCAACGAAAAGAAATATGTGCGTGTTGATTTTTTCGTGAAATGGCGCATCACTGATGTCAGTGAGTATTATCGTGCTACTCGTGGCGATATAGCACGCGCTAAAAACCGTCTTGAAGGTATTATGAAAGACGGTTTACGTAATGAGCTCAGCAAGCGCACCATTCTGGAAACCATTTCTGGTGAACGTGGCGAAATTATTACCTCACTACGTGACAAATCGAATCTTGATGCAAAAGAACTGGGTATTGAAATTATTGACGCACGCATGAGTCAAATCGATTTTCCAAGCACCGTTAGTGAATCTGTCTATGATCGAATGCGCTCTGAACGTCAGCGCGTAGCGCAAGACTTCCGCTCTCGCGGAAAAGAAGAAGCAGAGAAAATACAAGCAGGTGCAGACCGTAAAGCCACTATTATCGAAGCCAATGCTTACAGTAAAGGTGAAACCATGCGTGGTGAAGGTGATGCAAAATCCGCCGCCATCTATGCTAAAGCCTATTCAAAAGATGCTGAGTTTTATGCTTTTTATCGTAGCTTATCTGCCTATGAAAAATCGCTGGGAAATTCAAGCGATATCATGGTGATTGAGCCTGACTCTGATTTCTTCCGTTACTTTAAGAAAAAAAAAGTAACTAAACCTCAAAACCAAGCACCAGCAACGCCACCACAGGATAAGCAACAGATAAACCAAATGGGACCTTATCCTGTGTACTCCTATCCACAGTACTTCTACCCTGCTGCAAACATGTCAAACAATCAACCTGCTCAGCCACAAGAAAAGAAAAATACAGCCGTTAAGTCTTCTGAGTCCGAGCAAGCAAAACAGTGAATTGGCACGATTTATTCACCGCTTTGGCTTTGGTATTAATCATTGAAGGGCTACTGCCCTTTACCCTTCCTGACAAGGTTAAGGGTGTATATCGCAGCTTACAAGATGCGCCGAGCAATAGCTTACGCACCATGGGACTCGCTAGCATTTTAGCGGGTCTGGCATTACTGTATTTCGTTTAAACCATTCAACGGTAATCATCCGATATGACTACATGGCTACTACCAGAAGGCATTCACGAATCCCTGCCCGATGAAGCAGAATCTTTAGAAGCATTTCGTCGCCAATTGATCGACCTCTACGCAAGCTGGGGCTATCGACTTGTCAGTCCTCCCTTAGTCGAGTACATCGAATCCCTGCGTATTGGCATGGGAACAGAGCTTGATTTACAAACCGTTAAAGTTACGGATCAATTAACAGGTCGCTTAATGGGTGTGCGCGCTGATATGACACCGCAAGTTGCTCGTATTGACGCGCATCGCATGAGAGACGATGAAATAGATAATCGCCCCAACCGCCTCTGCTATATAGGCACCGTATTACGTACTCAAGCAACGCATCAAGGTGGTTCTCGCTCACCTCGACAGGTAGGCGCAGAATTGTTTGGTCATGCAGGCATAGAAAGTGATTTTGAAGTGATTTCATTAATGCTAGAAACACTTAAAATCAGCGGTCTGGAGGGGTTTGTTTTAGATATTGGTCACGTTAGTATTGCGCGTGGACTGGCTGAATATGTTGAGCTAACCGCAGATGAAGAAACACGTTTCTTTGATATGTTGGCGCGTAAATCGATTCCTGAAATTGACCAATGGCTAAAAGAAAGTCAGTTATCCACCTCTAATGCAGCTATGTTAGGCGCTCTAGCGAGTCTTAATGGTTCAACGGATATTTTAGAATCCGCTAAATCAAAACTATTAAATGCAGGGCGCGTTGTGATCAGCGCTATCGAGTACTTGCAAAGTTTAACCGAGCAACTAAAGCGCTATTATCCACAGCTAAACATCAATATCGATTTAGCCGAACTACGCGGTTACGCCTATCATACAGGTATTATCTACGCAGTTTACACCCCTGAAAGAGGTCATTCAATCGCCCGTGGTGGACGCTATGATGGTATTGGAAAAGCCTTTAATAATGACCGACCTGCGACTGGTTTTAGTACCGACCTGCATACCCTATCCTCTTTATCATCACACCGTAACGCAAAAACAGGATGTGCCATTTTAGCACCCTATGCGCTGAATGAGGACTTGGATAAACTGATTGCACAATTACGCCATGATGGTGAAGTGGTTATACGACAACTTTCTGACAAACCTACTATCACACCAGAACAGCAGAGTTGCAATCGTAGAATTGAACAGCAAAATGGGGAATGGCTGGTTACCTTAGTTCAATAAGGAAGTTTCAAGTAATGAATTTACCTATATTACGCTGATTTTTTGTTCCTGATTGAGATGATTCAAGCAGGAGCAAAAGGGCAAGTAAGATGGGTAGAATCATTGCTTGGAACTTCCTAATAAACTCAAAACAACACCTGTAGCCCATATGACGTAAATTTCATACGAGTTACGCATTATTTATAAGCAGGAAAATACAATAAATCTAACATGTTGCTCATTTATTTTGTTAAATTTATTATAACCTCCTACTTAGGAACAAGCACGAAACAACTTTCCGATCTCTAACTTGTTTTTTATTCCAACTTGGATGATCTCATTCCTTGCGTAGAGTGACGATGCGCCTCATTGAGTTCACCGAATCTGAAATAAAAATTCTGCATTAGAGCTTCGGGAGGTTATTCCATGCTCGTTCCTTACCGCATGATAGATACCCAATCATCTAATCATGCACTTGATTCACCAAAGCCTAAAGAGAAGATACAGATGGGAAAATTTGTTGTAGTACTTGGAACCCAATGGGGTGACGAAGGAAAGGGAAAGGTTGTTGACTTATTAACAGAAGATGCTGCCGCAGTGGTACGCTTTCAAGGCGGACACAATGCAGGTCACACCCTAGTCATTGATGGCAAAAAAACAGTTCTTCACTTAGTTCCGTCTGGTATTTTACGTGATGGCATTGAGTGCATGATTGGCAATGGCGTTGTATTAGCGCCTGATGCTCTATTACAAGAACTTGATATGCTGGAAGCAGAAGGTGTTCCTGCGAGTGAACGTCTAAAAATATCAGAGGCATGCCATCTTATCCTTCCTTATCATGTTGCACTTGATGCCGCTCGTGAAGTGGCTCGTGGCAATAAAGCCATTGGTACCACGGGGCGCGGCATCGGTCCTGCTTATGAAGATAAAATCTCACGTCGTGGCATTCGCTTGGGCGACCTGCTGGATACAGAACGTTTTAAAGAAAAGCTAAAAGAAGTGATGGATTATCATAACTACAGCTTGAAAAACTACTTTAAAGCCGACGAAGTGGATTATCAAAAAGTACTGGACGAATCACTAGAAATGGCGGAAAAAATACGCCCAATGGTGATTGACGTGCCACATCGCTTACAGCAACTGCGCAAAGCAGGTAAGCACGTTATGTTTGAAGGCGCACAAGGAACCTTGCTAGATATAGATCACGGCACTTATCCTTATGTTACCTCATCAAGCACCACCGCTGGCGGTGCATGCACAGGCTCAGGCGTTGGTCCTAAAGATCTGGATTATATTTTAGGTATCACCAAAGCGTACACAACGCGGGTTGGCTCAGGCCCATTCCCTACTGAATTATTTGATGATACTGGTGCGCACATAGCCAAAGTTGGCAATGAACTTGGCGCAACCACAGGTCGCCCACGTCGTTGCGGCTGGTTAGACACCGTTGCACTACGCCGCTCGATGCATCTAAATAGTATTACAGGTATTTGTGTTACTAAACTGGATGTACTGGATGATATTGATACTATCAAAATCTGCACACACTATGAGTTAGAGGGTGAAAAACTAGAAGTCCCCCCCATTAATACCACTGAATTTGCACAATGCATCCCTATTTATGAAGAAATGGCAGGATGGAAGTCCGTCACCTTTGGTATTACTAACTATGATGACCTTCCTGAAAATGCCAAGCTTTATTTAAAACGCATGGGAGAATTACTCGATACACCGATTGATATTATTTCAACAGGACCTGATCGTGATCACACTATGATTGTACGTCATCCTTATACGCTTTAATCTATAGACATTCATTTATTAAATTTCCGCACCCTTCGACTCCGCTCAGGGAGCTGTACCCTGAGCGGAGTCGAAGGGTGCAATTATTTATGTAAAAAACTATATAAAAAATTAAGCCACGGAAAAAGCGGCATCCTTCAGCTAATAGAAAAATGTCAACTGGCATGAAGGATGCCAAAAAATCAGATATAATTTAAAACATCTACCCGAGTAACTTCCTAATTCCATAAATTTCTCTCCCTATCAAAATACATCAAATGAAACCTATCCGAAAGCGCCATGTCTTCTATCTCTCAGGGTTTGACCCACGTGGCGCGTCCTTTTACCACCGTATCTTTACAGAAGAAGCGCAGAAACAATCCAAACTCAATAAAATCAAAGTCAATATAGGCGCAAGAAAAAAACACAGTCACTACTCACAAAGATGGCAAATAGAAGCGCAAGACAAAGGGCAGAGCGTTTCTACTCAGTATGAATTTCTACGCTGGGATGACATTATCCGCCAAAACTGGGTTAAATCATTTGGCAGTATTTTTATTGATTTTATCTATGTTTCTTGGGTCTATATCACCACAGGAACCTTAAAACGTGTTGCAAAAGCATCACGTAATCCTGCGATCACTGGTTTATATCCTGCGGTTTATATTGCTACTTCAGGATTATTAGCGATTTTATTATGCTACGCCTCCATTGCTATCTTCTCTGCTTTTAATCTCACTTGGCTAGGCTGGCTAATGGGGTTGATACTCTTTGCCGCCTTTATTTATAGTGCCAAACTTGTAGGTGATCGTATTAATGTATTTTGGCTATTGCGTATTTATGCTTTTACCTCACGCTGGGCTTCAGGCGAAATAAAATCAATCGATCAGCGCATTGCGTTTTTTGCCGATAAAATATTTACCACATTGCACAATAAACAACAAGATGAGGTGATCATCATCAGTCATAGTGTAGGAACTATGCTAGCGGTAGCAATCGCCGCACGAGTGGCCGCCAAAATTGACAATCATCAAGTTAAACAACAATTAAACATGATTTCATTAGGTGAGTGCATACCGCTACTCAGCTTGCTACCTAAAGCACAGGCAATCAAGGATGATTTAGCTTACTTATCATCAACAGAAAATATTTATTGGGTCGATTATACATCACCCGCTGATGGTGCCTGCTTTCCTTTAGTTGACCCTGTGAAAATAAGCATTCCTGAGCAGTTGCTTAAAAATAGCCCCGTATTATTATCAACACGCTTTTACAAACTCTATACCAATGCACATTATCAAAAAATTAAACGTAATTTTTATAAAATGCATTTCCTATATTTAATGGCGCATGACAACTTAGGTGAATATGATTTATTTGCCATTATAATGGGAAAGCAATCTTTAAAAGAGCGAGTTAACAAGAGATGTAACCGTTCAGATGCCCTCTAAAATTTGTCAGTTCAAGGCAAAAAATGGCAGATTTCAAGGGGTATCTGAACGGTTACCAAGAAATAGTGAGAGGAAACAACCATGCCTTGCCCCGTTCGTCCAGAACCATTAAAAACTAAAGCTTCCCTATTTTTCACTTTTTTTGTGAAAAGAAACTCATGGTTAAGCGGTCTTTTTGAGCGTAGCTATGTGATGAAAACAGGGCGTGTAAAACTACCTGGTATAGAAATTGTTATCGCCAGTGAACTGCCACTGGTTAAAAAAATAATGATTGATGAGGTCGATACTTATCCTAAAAACCACCTACTACATAAACTATTAGAACCCTTATTAGGTGAAAGCATTTTCACCAGCAACGGTTGTCAATGGCGCAAACAGCGTGACTTAATGAACCCCGCTTTTGCACGCGCTAGAGTCGGCGAAGTGTTTGGCTTAATGCAGCAAGCCTGTGACGATATGTTGATGCGTTTTAGCAAAATAAATCCAAAAAATAACAGACGTGATATGGATGCGGAAATGACCTTTGTTACCGCTGATATTATCTTTAGAACCATCATGACAACTAAGCTAGAAGCAAACGCAGCCGACAAAATCACCCGCGCTTTTACCCGCTTTCAGCATCAATCACTGCGCATTACCATGTTGCGCTTATTTAAGATTCCGCTAGCGCTATTTGGCTTTAAAGAACGCCAAAGAAGGGATGCAGCACAAGAGATTCGAGACACCCTAGAAAGCCTGATTCGCCCCCGCTATGATGCAATTAGCAATGGTGATGATAAAGAATGGACTGATATTTTATCCACACTGCTAAATACTATTGACCCCGACACCAATAAGCGCTTTAGCTTTAAAGAAATTGTTGATCAAGTGGCAATGCTATTTTTAGCGGGGCATGAAACCTCAGCCAGTGCCTTATCATGGACATTCTACCTACTTTCCGAATACCCCGAAATCCAACAACAAGCCTTTAAAGAAATTCAAGACACCGTCGGTGATCGCAAAATCAAAAAAGAAGATATTAAAAAGCTTACTTTTGTCACCGCTATTTTCCGCGAAACCTTGCGTCTATACCCCCCCGTTGGTTTTATGGCACGAGAAGCAAAAGAAAAAGTCACTTTACGTGATAAAATCGTAGCAAAAGGAAAAACAGTGATTGTTTCGCCATGGTTAAT
>DRMS01000225.1 GCA_011322515.1 Leucothrix mucor | reverse complement strand
CATATGCATGCGGGTGATGGCAATATTCACACCAATATTCCTGTTAATTCAAATGACTATGAAATGATGCAGGAAGCGGAGCATATTGTTGATGAGATTATGGCGCTAGCGCATCAGCTAGACGGTGTTATTTCTGGCGAACATGGTATTGGCTTAACTAAAATGCATTATATGGATAAGCAAAGTATTGAAGATTTTGCCCGTTATAAGGAAAAAATTGATCCAAAAGGCAATTTTAATCGTGGTAAATTAATGCCTGATTCTGGGCTAGACAATGCTTATACACCCTCATTACGCTTGGTCGAGCGTGAAGCCATTTTATTAGAAAATAATGACTTAGGCGCACTCAATGATGATATAAAAGACTGTCTACGTTGCGGAAAATGCAAACCTGTTTGTAATACCCATATCCCACGCGCTAATTTACTCTATTCACCGCGTAATAAAATACTCGGCACGGGTTTAATGCTGGAAGCATTTTTATATGAAGAGCAGACGCGGCGTGGTATCTCGCTGCATCATTTTACCGAAATGAATGATGTCGCCGACCACTGCACCGTCTGCCATAAATGTTTTAACCCTTGCCCTGTGAATATTGACTTTGGCGATGTCACCGTGCGAATGCGCAGTATTTTGAGGCAACGCAAACAAAAGAAAACCAGCCTCGTTACATGGGCATCAATGGTGTTTTTAAATATGACCAACCCAACAGGCATTAAATTAATGCGCTTCGGGATGATTAAACTTGGCTTTATCGGCCAGCGCTCAGGTCATTATGCCTTTAAATTCCTAGGTTTATTAAAGCTAGGCAAACGCCCCAAAGCCAGTACAGGACAACCTGCTATTAAAGAACAGGTAATTCAGTTTGTAAAAAAACCTCTGCCAGCGGGTGTCCCCATGCGTACTACTCGCGCGATATTAGGCTTAGAAGATGAAAATATGGTGCCAATATTAAGCAATCCAAAGCGCCAACAAGAAGGGGATGCGGTTTTCTATTTTCCTGGTTGTGGCTCTGAGCGCTTATTCTCACAAGTCGGCATGGCAACCATTGCCATGCTCTATGAAACCGATGCCACCACCGTGCTTCCGCCCAGTTACCTCTGTTGCGGTTATCCACAAATGGCAGGCGGAGATATTGATAAAGGCACGCAAATATCAACTGATAATCGCGTCTTATTCCATCGTATCGCCCATGCGCTGGATTATTTAAAGATCAATACCGTGATTGTCTCCTGCGGAACCTGCATGGATCAATTGCTCAAATATGAATTTGAAAAAATATTCCCTGATTGTCGTTTATTGGATATACACGAATACCTACTGGAAAAAGACATAAAATTAGAAGGCGTTGAAGGCGTGAATTATGTTTACCATGACCCTTGTCATACGCCCGTGAAAAACTACAATCCCACCCAGCTAACCTCTGATTTAATGGGGCAAAAGGTAGAATTAACGGATAGATGTTGTGGAGAAGCAGGAACCTTTGCGGTGAGTCGTCCCGATATTTCGAGTCAATTACGTTTTCGCAAGCAAGAAAGCTTGAAACTTAGTAAGCAGACGGTTAATGCGGATAATAACAAAGCACAAACAAAAATACTCACCAACTGCCCCGCCTGTGTGCAAGGTCTGTCACGTTATCAAGATGATGTTGGCATGGAAACAGACTATATCGTGGTGGAAATGATGAAGCATCTTTATGGAGAGGATTGGAATAAGGCGTTTGTTGAGAAAGTGTTGGACGGTGGGATTGAGCGGGTTTTATTATAAGTAAATGATCATCAATATGGGCTACCAACTTAAGGCAGGACAAAAAACATATCTCTCGCAAAGACGCGAAGTATGCAGGACTACCAGTTTAAGGCGGGACAGTTCATGTTTTTTGCTATTCACCCGCACCTTCGACAAGCTCAGGGAGCTAGTTCCCTGAGCTTGTCGAAGGTGCGGGTTATTTGCCATGACGTTACTTGTCCCGCCTTATTTTGGAATCCATTTCTTACGCAATTCTTCATGAAAGCTGTCTTCTAATCCTGTTGTTTCTCTCAATTTTAGTAGTGTTTTATTGATTGATTCTCGTAATACAGAGTTTTGAGGAAAGACGATGCCGTAATTTTGAGCATTGAAGATTGCAGGTAGCACTAAAAAAATGGTTTTCTTTTCTGCTTTATTGATTTTGCCTGCAAGATAAGATAAGCGTGGCCCATCATGGACTAGTGCTTCGACTTTATCCTCTCGTAGTAGCTTCATTCCCTCTTCGATACTTTTTACCGCAACAACATCAGCCCCTATTCTTTCCAGATATTTACGGGGTGCATCGGTTGCAACGGCTGCAACACGTTTGCCAGGTAAATCTTTTTCTGATTGGATATTCCCTACAATTGCTTGTGACGTAAGCGCTGCTGTTACAACCGCAGTCATAATGCTCATTGCAATTAAACCAATTAAATGCCATGAAAGATCAATTGCACGCGCTAAGCCTTTACTCTGTGGTGTCTCCCATGTCACTAGCATGGTAATACCCCACCATAAGACTTCGTAGATGCCTCTAAAATAGCCCTGTGGGAAAAAATTATCCTTACTGACACGATCGACCAATAAACGCAAGTGTGAGCTAATGAGTAACATCACCATTAACCAGCTTAGAACCGTCCATGAAAGCAGTTTTTTTAGTTCATTAGCGAGCACAGATAAGGGGTTACTGCTACTGTTTTCCCCTGATACCATAATTTGCAAACCTGTTTCATACATTGAGTTTGAAAAATCAACTCGTTTCTCGCGTTCGGATGAGACCGTTATTGCAGCAATACCTAAATCAACCGTTTCTTTGTGTGCGCTGTCGATAACATCGGGCGTAGTTTGATGATAGACCCACTCTGTTTTTCGCCCTAACGACTTGGCTATCTCATTCCATAAATCAATACTAAAACCAATGGGTTTGCGTTCAGATTCTGGTAAGCTCTTGTTATACATAACCCATGGCTCACTGGGTTTTATCCCAACTTTTAAGGGAATATCCTGTAACGATTCTTTTGCCGTACTGGGTAATGTAAACAGTGTTAGTAGCGCGCAGAAAAATAGAAAAAAGGAAGCAGGGCGGGTAAATAGCTTATACATAGAATCATCCTTGATGGTATGGTTAACTAACAATCAAAAATAGCAGAATTATAATCATACTTTATCGATTAAGCCATGCTCTTTCAGTCATTGTGCTTATAACGGCTACTAATTTAAGGCGGGACAAATCCTGCGTTAGAACTTCGGGACGTTATTCCGTGCACATTCCTTAGTTGTTTGATGCTTAAGCCGATAAATAAAATTTTGAATGAGGTCATTTTGCATGGAGTACCTCATTATCCGTGGCGAGTGAGCGTATTCGATCTGGAGAAAAAATATAAGATGAATTTTAGTGAATCTTATGCTTTAGTAGACATTTTTCCTAATGGTAGCCCTTTCTAGCAATGTTTAAGAATTGCTGTGTATCTAAGTTTTGATGAGAGTCTTGCAAATTAAGGCAGAAGAAAAGAGACGGGTTATTAAAAATTCATGGATGTTGTCAGATAAGGCTTTATTTAGGAAAGATGTCTAGTATAAGCTTAGAATCGGGATGTTAGTTCATGCTCGTTCTCAAAGTAGTTGCGAAAATCAATAGCACACTACTTAAATTAATTATTAAAAAAAAAAGGCATAAAAAGGTTATGAATAATATATTTGGTCTTGAAAAACTTAGCTTAATAAAGCGTATAGCACTGCTCTCCATTATCCCCATTATTTTGGCTTTTATATTAGGGGGAGTTTCTTTTAAGTCATTGGATAATAACAAAAATACACTAGAGGATATTACAGGAAGAACTGATATGTTACTCTTGGCGCATAACCTTTTAAGTAATATTCATGGAAAAGTTCGTGAACCTATTTATGACCTTGCTAATGGAGAAATAGAGTGGGTCGATGGATTAAAGATACTGACTAAATCACGAAAAAAAGTCGAACAACAGTTTAAGTTATTCAATACCTATAATGCCATTGATTTACATGACGGAGACCTTGGAGCAACCGCCGCTAGAGATGCAATGCCCGCTTTTTTATCGGCTATTGATGATGTCATCGAAATTGTAAAAGAAAAAAATATAGATAATTTAAAACTTTTTATAAGAGGGGAAATGCATAACCAAATGAATCCGTTGGTAAAAGCAGTAACAAGACATCAACGAGAAGATATTGGCTTAGCAAACACCGAAATCAAAAAGACATTAGGGTTAACCCAAAAAGAAGAGGTCTTAATTGCGGGACTATTGATAGCAACTCTACTTGTCTTATCCATCTTTGGTTATTTGGTTTTTCGTTCTATTAGCAAACAAACTAAATCACTGACATCAACTATTAATGAGCTAAATGAAGGCAATACTCAATCTCGCACACAGATTGAAGGCGAGCATGAACTGGCTCAGCTAGGGTCTGCTCTAAACTTGCTTCTGGATGAAAAAGATGTCACCGAAAAGAAAATCCAACAAGAAAACGAACTATTGAATGATTCTGTATTTTCTCTACTAGAATCTGTTGCAGAGCTAAGTGAAAGAAACCTAACCGTTCGTGCGACCGTCACCGAAGATGCTACAGGCCCACTTGCCGATGCAATTAATCAGCTTGCGCTAGATACTAGCACGGTTCTAAAGAAGGTACGAAATATTGCAGTTTCAGTAGAATCTGCCTCTAAAACAGTTGATAAACATACATCTAATGTTAAAAAACTAGCAGAATCTGAACGCTCAGAAGCGCAACAAACCTCAACGGTGGTAAATGATCTTATAGAACACCTTAATCAAATTGCTGACACTTCTTTATCTACAAATACAATGGCAGGTGAAACAATACAAGCAACAGAAAAAGCCTACCTGTCAGTATCTAAAACGATGGATAGTATGACCGAAATCCGCGAGACCGTTCAAGAAACAGGTAAGCGTATTAAACGCCTTGGAGAGCGGTCACAAGAAATCACTCATATTATCGACTTAATTAATAAAATTACCGAGCGTACGACTATATTGGCTCTCAACGCTAGTATGCAGGCATTATCAGCGGGCGAAGCAGGTAAAGGCTTTTCGGTCATTGCGGAAGAAATTCAACGCCTAGCAGAAGGTTCACGAGAGTCAACTGAGCAAATTGCTGATCTTATTAAAAATATACAGCAAGAAACACGCACCACCATAAGTACGATGGATAACACTATTGGACAGGTTGTTAAAGGGTCTTCATTAGCAGAGGAGGCTTCAGAACAAATGCAGTTCACACTTGACGCTACTAAAAAACTAACGCTATCGGTTGATTCAATTGCAAAAGCTTCTAAAGAACAGGTAGATATTAGTCAAAACCTCCATCTTCGTTCTAATGAGATATTAAAAGCTACCGCATCAACAGGACAAGAAATGGAGTCTCTAAGTGATCTTACAGAGAATATGGTGAAGGATGCTCAAGACTTGGTACAATCAGTTAATCTCTTTAAGCTGTAGGTGTTCACTTAGGAGCGTGTACGGAATAACTTCCCCAAGTTCTAACGCAGAATTTTTCTGTTTATAACGGATTCTGTTGGTGCTTGATAATATATCACCTCTTTGCGTAAATTAAAGCGGGACAGGCTTGCGTAGGTTGGGTTAGCTTGCCGAGCTAGTGAGGCAACGTAACCCAACAGATTTTAAGATTAATTGTTGGGTT
>DRMS01000224.1 GCA_011322515.1 Leucothrix mucor | reverse complement strand
CTACCGAAGGGCTAGTTCCCTGAGCTTGTCGAAGGGTGCGGGTTGTTTGCTATGACTTTACTTATCCCACCTTAAGTTGGTAGCCCGTCTATATAGTTTTTTAGATAAATAATTTCATGGAGGTGAGCTCTTAGGATCGCTCCTTAGCAAAAGACTTAAAAGCTGAAGCCTTCATTCCTGTTGAATGAATCTAACGACACCAGCGTGAGGGATTTTGTAAACGCGTTCCCCGTCTAATTTCAAAATATAATGCATTTTTAGCTTGTCCACCCGAATTCCCAACCGCAGCAATTACTTCGCCTGCATTAACCGTTTGCCCTGTCCGTTTGTAAATGGCTCGATTATAGGCGTATAAACTACGATAGCTTTTATCATGGCGAATAATAATCAGATATCCATAACCATTTAACCGTCCTGCAAATTCTACCTTACCGCGTGCTACGGCGCGTACTTTACGTCCACCTGGAGCTTCTATAACCACCCCTCGCCAGCGCTGTTTAGCATTTCTTTTGGATCCATAACGATGAATCATGCGCCCACGCACGGGCCATGAGAGACGACCTCGTAATGATGAAAAGGGTCTACTGGAAGTGAACTTTGATGCGGTAACTACTTTCCCTTTTGGTTTTTTGCTAGCTTTTGCTATTTGCTTTCTTGACTGGGCAGATTTATTTTTTTGCTTAAGTCTTTTTTTCTTAGCCTTCTCTGCTTTTTTTTGTTTATTAATAAAACTAGCAATGACGCGTGATAAACGAGCTTCCTGCTGCTTTAGTTTTTTTAATTTACTGGCTTTATTAGCCACTTGTTTTTTTGCCTGACCTAATGATTTTTCACGTTTTTTCAAGGTCTTATTCAGGCTATTTTTTTGCGTTGATAATTTACCCTTCAGACCTGTCAGTTTAATACGGTCATCTGCTATTTTTTGCTCTATTTGTTTTACTTGCTGTAAGCTGATGTGAATAGTTTTGATTTTATTCAAGCGACTACGGTTAAGATACTCAAAATACTTAATGGTACGCCCTATGTCAGAAGGATCATCCTGCTTTAATAATAAGCGCAAATGAGATTGTTCGCCTGAGGTATAAAGTGCCTGCATTTGCTGTGCAAGCGCTTCTTTTTGCTCATCAATACTGGCTAGTAATTGTTGTTTTTCAATGCTGGCTTGAGCTAGTTTTTTTCCTAGATTCTCCATTTTTTTCTCAGTACGATATTGAGATTTTGAAATATCACTCAGATTTTTTTCCAAACCGTTAACTTCATTGCTTAGTTTGTTTGATCTGCTCTGTGCCGTATGCAGACTTGAGGAAACTTGTTTTATCTGTTTTTTTATTTTTTGTTGCTGGTTATCCGCAAATGAAGAAGTTGTTATCAGCATTAAGAATAGAACCAATACTGACGCAAGTAGTTTTGTAGGTAATTTTAATAGCATGGATGTGGGGTATTACTGAATATAGAAAGGTAAGAGGGAATAGTTTAAATAGGAGTCATAATAACAGGTTGTGACTACTCAACCTAAATAATGATACGCACTAGGCTACTCCGATGTCATTTTATCCTTAATAACTGTACAGAATCATCATGTTTTCAGTGACTTTAATCACAAACCACATTATAATATTAATTAATTCTAATGCTCTTCCACATAGTTCAACTAAAAAATATATGATAAATATCAATAATTCTTTAAATTCTGGGGATAACTGCGGATTTACTGCTGATTTACTGGCTCGCGATGAAGATGTAGAAATTGCATCACGCTCCCTTAAAGCTATTTCTCACCCTTTACGTTTGAAGATTCTCTGTGTTTTAGGGGAAAGAGAGATTAGCGTACAAGATATTGTGGAATGTGTTGGCACATCACAAAGTAATATTTCACAGCATTTAGCTATTCTACGGGATAAAGGTATTCTCGCTTCTCGTAAAGAAGCTAACCGTGTTTTTTATCGTGTTGGAGATTCACGCACGCTAAAGCTTATTAGCATGATGCAAGAAATTTTCTGCACAGTTCGTTAAAAATGTTTGCATTCGCTAGTCTCTGTTGATATTTGATATTATCGCCCCTTTTTTTTCTGAGTTGAAAAAATAGACTAAAAACTGAAAATATAATCAACTATTAACAGACCCTAACTCTCTACTCAAGTTTGCCTCTCTGCTTCTCAAATAAAGAGGTGTTATAGTTTTTCACATAAATAATTGCACCCTTCGACTCCGCTCAGGGTACAGCTCCCTGAGCGGAGTCGAAGGGTGTGGAAATTTAATAAATGAATGTCTATAGCTGAATAAATCACCTTCGGGCTTATCACCGCTATTAATTAAATAATATTCATTATTTTGCCTTTACCTAGAACCGATAGGCGGTTATCTTACACAACTATTTTTAATCTTGGTAAAAATACTTTTCATGCAAGAATATATTGAATTTGCGCAACAACATACGTTGCTCGTTATTGGCTTTTTAGTCGTCTTAGGTCTTATTTTCTGGGCTGAATTTTCTCGCTTTACACGTAAATACACAATGGTAAATGCGACCGAAGCCGTGCGTATTTTAAATAAGGACAAGGTAACAATTCTTGATGTACGCGAAAACAGAGAAACCCAAGGGGGGGTTATTAAAGGCGCAAGAACTATTCCTGTCTCGGAAGTAGCGAATCATTTAGCGGAGTTTGAAAAAAACAAAAACAATCCTTTCTTAGTCTATTGCGCCAGTGGCAATCGTTCAGGTGGCACCTGTAATTTACTGACTAGCAAAGGTTTTGATGATGTCTATAATCTTTCGGGTGGTTTGATGTCATGGAAATCGGAAAATCTACCTCTAAGTAAAAAATAGGATATACCAATGCAAGCAGACGTTATTATGTACTCTACGCGGTTTTGTCCTTACTGTATGAGAGCACGGAAACTACTAAAAAATAAAAATATTGAGTATAAAGAAATTCTTCTCGGCTTTGATAAGTCATTGAGAGAGGAAATGGAGCAAAAAAGCGGGCGCACCTCCGTGCCACAGATTTTTATAAATGGGCAGGGTATCGGGGGGTATGATGATATGGTTCAGCTCAATATGGATGGTCAATTAGATACACTTTTAATAAAGGAAAAATAAAATGGCAGAAGAACAAGCAACAGGCGCAACTGAACAAGCAACACCAGAGCAGCAATTTATTATTGAACGCATCTACATAAAGGATGCTTCATTTGAATCACCTAATAGCCCTTCCATCTTCACGGAAGAGTGGAATCCTGACACCAATCTACAGCTTAATACGGAAGTAACCCCTATTTCAGATAATCATTATGAAGTAGTCTTGCTGATTACCGTAACGGTTAAAAGCCAAGACAAAACGGCATTTTTAGTTGAGGTTGCACAAGCGGGTGTTTTTCAGATTACAGGCTATGATGCCAACCAATTGAATCATTTATTGGCAAGCTATTGCCCCAGTAACTTATATCCTTATGCGCGTGAAGCAATTGCTAGTTTGATTTCTAAGGGTAGCTTCCCTGAAATGCATCTTTCACCTATTAATTTTGATGCACTTTATGCGCAACGTATGCAAGAAGAGGCAGAGCAACATGCCGCAGCACAAAATGGACAGGCTATAGCGGATGCTGGAGATAGCAAAGAAGAAGGTAACGACAGTAAATAAGAACAAAATAACAAGAGTAGAGTAATGACTGACAAATGTATTAAAACTATTTCAGTATACGGCGCTGGCTCTTGGGGTACTGCGCTGGCTCTACAACTTGCTCGTAATAATATCAATGTTCTGCTTTGGGATTTCAATGCAGACTATATTGCTGACTATCAGGTAGCGGGTGAGAATATTCACTTCCTAGCAGGTATCCCCTTTCCTGATAATATTCAATGTACTGATCAGCTAGAAGATTGTATTCAGCACTCACAGAATCAATTGATTGTAGTTCCTAGTCATGGTTTTCGCCAACTTTTAGAAAAACTATCCCCCCAATTAACACGACAACATAATATTATCTGGGCGACGAAAGGCTTAGAAGTTGGCACGGGTAAATTATTGCATCAGGTAGCTGAGGAAATTCTCCATAAGGATATTCCTTATGGACTGGTTTCTGGACCCACCTTTGCTTTAGAGGTCGCACGTGGTTTACCAACTGCTATGACCGTTGCTACAACCACAGTCGAACTAAGTCAAAGTACAGCGCGCGCATTTCAAAGTGACAATTTCCGTGTTTATACCAGTGATGATATTCTTGGTGTAGAGCTTGGCGGAGCCATTAAAAATGTACTTGCTATTGCGGCTGGAATTTCGGATGGACTAGGTTTTGGCGCCAATGCCCGAGCCGCTATTATTACGCGTGGTTTGGCAGAAATTATCCGTCTTGGCAAAAGCATGGGGGCAAAGGCCGAAACGATGATGGGCTTGGCAGGACTTGGTGATTTGGTATTAACCTGTACAGATGATCAATCACGTAATCGTCGCCTTGGTTTAGCACTTGGAAAAGGGCAAAATATAGAAGATGCCCTCAAGGAAATCGGTCAAGCTGTAGAGGGCGCTAAGTCATCTAGTTGCATCGAACTATTAGCACAACGGGCTAATGTTGAAATGCCTATCTGCTCAGAAGTACACCGTATTGTACATGAAAATCTTGATCCTAAAATAGCGGTTAAAGAATTACTCTCCCGCCATATTCGTTCTGAGTTTTAATCTACTAAAGCTTTTCTATTTTTTTGCATTATTCCCCTAAGTTATTGAATTCCTTTCAATACACAGTCTTATATTTTAAGCAAAATTCAAAATAATTGACAATGTAGGCTGTAGATAATATGGTTACTATTAGATATAAACGGTAGCAATCTATGGATAAACGGATTGTGTGATTTACATTAGGAGTTGAATATGCCTCAAACAGTTCGCAATAGACTACAAAATCAAATTGATCAGCTTACGCGTGAGATATTAGATGCCACCGAAAAAGCATGGGAAGCCCAAAAAGAAGACAAGCAAAAACAAAATGGTTTCTGGCTGGATGAAAAAAGAAAACTAACAATCGAAAGAACTGAATTGCAACAAAAATTACACCAAGCTCCTATTGGAGATGACTCCATAAAACCTCAGACGCGTCAGGAAATTAAGGCAAAAATTATCAGCCTAAATAAACAAGCACAGCTTGCCGATAAAAATATGCGTCGCGCCTTAGGGGCCAAGGAACTATCACAGGCAAATAGCTATTTGCGCCAAAGGAATCAGTTTAATACGGAGGTTAAAAACCTTAATAAGTTACTAAACCCTGTTAATCAAGTAGCAACAAAACCGCAGCCAAAAGAGACTAAGCCTCAACCGCCAACTCGCAAGCAAATAAAAGCGAAAATTGAGGATTATAATAAAAGGGCATTAGAAGCAGATACTCAGATGCGTATTTCATTACGCGAGAAGAAACTAGAAAAAGCAAATGAGTTACTACAGCAAAGAAACTATCTAAATGCTGAGGCAAAAAAACTGACGGAGCAACTTCAGTCTCCCGCAAAAGAAATTGACAATAAAATACCTACCGTAACAGCGCCAGTTGTTTCAGCAAAACAGGAGAGCTTAACCCAGCAAGCGGAACCTGCTTCTGAGCAACCTCTAAGCAGAGAAGAAATTAAGAAAAAAATTGTTGAATATAATACAAAAGCGCGTAAAGCCGATCAGGATATGCGTATTGCCTTAGGTGAAAAAAGATTGCTTGATGCAAATGAGTTGTTACAGCGCAGAAATAAGTTAAATAGTGAAGCAAAAAATTTATTACGCCAGCTTCAAGCACCTAAAACAAATAATAAAGAGAAAAGTAAGCAAAAGACTGAAAAAATATTGAGTCGCGCAGAATTAAAGAAAAAGTTAATGACTACCAATAAAAAAGCACTAAATGCTGATCGTGCTATGCGTGCCTCATTAGCAGAAAAGAAGTACCAACAAGCCAATGATTATTTAAAACAAAGAAACCTATTTAATAGTGAGGCAAAGCAGATAAGTTTATTGCTTAATCCACCTCACCCTAACACAACAAATGCAACGCAACCCACTACTCATAACGAAAAAATCAAACCTAACAAAGGCGAAATAAAAGCAGCTAGCTCAACTAATAAACCTGTCAAGATTACGGGTACTCCAGCGGAAAAGCTTCCTCAGGGGATTAATATTTCTGGAGCTACTTCTTCATCAAACTCTAATCGAATAGATCAAGCGTCAACCGATTTTGCAATAAAAGTAGCCCAGAAGACCATTAATTACCGCCTTGGTTTTATAAAGTTCTTCTATAAAAAGAGAGAGTTACAAGAGAAAATTAATGCAAGTATATCTGGAAAATCAACAGAAAAAGTAACTAAACTAAAAGATGAGTTTAAAAAACATTTAAGTCATCCTCCAAAAGCTTATGTTGAAGATCATGCACACAATGAAATCATCCTACACCTACTCGATAAAGTAGATGAAAGAGGGATTGCTTACTTTAACTTCCCTGAAATAACGGCAACAACCATTGGAGCCCCACTAAAACAACTTAGAAGCCAACAAGATTTTACTGATTTTGTACAAAGCTACACTGAAAAAGAGCAAGACTCTGGAAGTGGCAAACGGGTGCTTTTGAAGTATTTCATCCGCGATATTATGCAAGTAAAATGTCCGCTGACGATCAGTGATCTAGTATTACGCGATGCTATTATGGACACTGCAACGATGGAATATGGCTATGTGAATCTATTTAACAAAATAGTCAAGCAAGCCAATCAAGAACTTATCCGACTACAGGATGAAAGTGATGATCCATTAATGCCAAAGGTATTACGCCCGATAGGAACATTTGATTGTTTAGGTCATCGTGATGCCATTCAGCTAATACCCCCGATGTATGATGGCATTGATCAATTCTCTGGCGCGATCTTATCTGATACTACGATTCAGGATAATGTCATTTCATCTACAGCTAAATTACAAGGCATCTTCTCAACCGATGGTGCTTTTAGAAATCTTAAAATCATCAATAATAAAATCAATACAGCAGGTGAACATAAAATAGCTATTCTGGGTATGCTAGATGGTGAAGTAACAGGCAATACCGATCTTGATGGCAACGAGCTTGAAATAAAGATCCAGCCACTTCGTTTGGGGGGAGGTACGCCTCTTACAAACTTCTTTGTTCTTGGATTCTCAGAAAAATGTTCTTATCAATATGGACATATTGAAGGCGTTTCAGGAACAGAAAAAGATCGTCGTAGCAAGAAAGTAGTGCGGGGTCATAAAGCCTATGATCAACGTAAATATCTACTTGATTTTAATATGGATCGCTTTATCGAACATTACCAATGCCACGCCAAACCCCGTGGTCGTTTTAATGCGATTAAAGACTGTGTGGAAAGAATGCTAAAGGAAGGCGATGCGGTGAAGTGTAATTCTGCATCATTAGATGCACTTGAGAATGGAGCAAGCTTAAAAGAAGCAACTGCAATTGCACAACCTAAGCTTGAAAAGGAAAAGCCATTTGTACAAAGCCCTGATCAGAGGATTCAGCAACGACGTTTTAAATAAGATAACCCCAAGGAAATAAATGCGTATTGTTGTGTTTATTTTCTTGGAGCAACTTATGGACGTTTATTTAGAAAGTTCCAAGCAATAAATTTACCAATCTTGCTTGTTCTTTTACCTCTGCTTGAATTCTATCAATCGTTGCGTAGCGCGACTATGCGTCTCTTGATATACTCCTATCAGAAGCAAAAAATCTGTGCAATATTGGTAAATTCATTACTTCAAATCTCTTTATTAAATTTCATCTTGATGACTAAAAAGCTGAAGCTTTCACTCCTTTTATCAAGAAATTATTTATCTGAAATAGCAACAATGGGTAGCTACTGTCTCTTCCATGTCAAAAACTGCTCTCCCTACCGCTGAGATTATCCTCACAACACTCAATTCTCGCTATATTCACTGCGCCTTTGGTCTGCGTTATCTCTATGCTAACTTAGGAGAGTTGCAAGCCATCACCTCCCTTGATGAGTTCACTATCCACGAGCGTCCACTTGATATTGTGGAAAAGCTGTTAAATAAAAATCCTAGTATCATTGGCTTTTCTGTTTATATTTGGAATATAGCGGAGATCACTCAAACTATTGCCATGCTGAAACAGATTGCGCCACAAATCATTATTATTTTAGGTGGTCCAGAAGTGAGTCATGCTCCTGACCAGCCAGAGGTGATTGCGTTGGCTGATTATGTGGTTATGGGGGCAGGGGAAATTAGCTTTCGTTTATTGTGTGAGCAAATATTACAAGGCAATAAGCCGCTGAATAAAATCATTCAAGGTGATTTAGTTTCACTAGATAAGTTGAGCTTACCCTATGATTTATATGATGAAGAAGATATTCGAAATCGAGTTATTTATGTAGAAGCTTCACGCGGTTGTCCGTTTAAATGCGAGTTTTGCCTTTCTTCATTGGATAAAACATCCAAACCTTTTGAGTTAACTGCTTTTTTAGACGAAATAGAGCGTTTATACCAACGCGGTGCGCGTAATTTTAAATTTATTGATCGTACTTTTAATCTTAAAGTAGCCACCAGCGTTACCATTTTAGAATTTTTTTTAGAGCGTATGCAAGATGATCTCTATCTGCATTTTGAGGTTATTCCTGATAATTTACCTGATAAATTAAAGCAAGTACTCGCCCGCTTTCCACCAGAATCTTTGCAGTTTGAAATTGGCATACAAACCTTTGACCCTGCTATTCAAGATCTCATTAGTCGCCGTCAGAATAATCAAAAAACCTGTGAAAATTTACGCTGGTTAAGAAAAAATACAGGGGCGCATCTGCATACCGATTTAATCTTCGGCTTACCGCAGGATACATTAGATAATTTTGCCAAAAGCTTTGATTTATTGGTTTCCCTAAACCCACAAGAAATACAACTAGGGATATTAAAACGCCTGCGCGGTGCGCCGATTAATCGCCATACCGATGAATATCAACTGCGCTACAACCCCTTGCCGCCTTATAATATTCTTAGCACCCGTGATATTGACTTTAGCACCCTGCAACGTGTTAATCGTTTTGCACGCTATTGGGATATGATCGCCAACTCTGGACGCTTTCCTAAAACACTGCCGCTGATTTTAGCGGACTCACCCTTTAAACGCTTTTTACAACTGAGTGATGCACTTTATGCGCAATCAGGAAGCACTTGGAAAATAGCGTTAAAGCGTTTATTTGATTTGATTTATGGCGTGATGATTAAAGAAATGCATGCAGACGAACCCCTATTAAGAGTCGTACTGGTACAAGATTATCAACGTAGCGGACAGCGAGGTTTGCCTAATTTTATGCAACCACAATCAACGACCAAAAAACATAAAATAGGAACTGCTAATAAACGACAGGCACGACATTCATCTTAGTTTTTGCTCACTCAAACCATAAAATCTAAAAAAGCACTACCAAATATTATTTAACTTATTATATTTTAACGAGGTAATAGCCATGGAAATACCCCCGCAAAAATTAGAATTCCTTAGTGTTAATTTATCTAAGATTCTTATTCTCTTCTTCTTTAGCTCTTTGTTTCTTTCATCAGGTGTCTATGCTGATGAAAAAGAAGTTCCTGATCTTCCGCTAATGACATCTGAGTTTAGATTGTCAGCTGGTGGAAATACACTTATTGGCGGTCCTCTTGTTCCTATTGTCATTGACCCAGTGCCTTCGATTTTATCGTATATACCCGCTAAAATATCATTAGAAAACTTAAATAATGCTGATATATCGCAGAACAGTATGTTGGTTGCTTCTGCAAACGCAACATTCAATATCAATTTTCTTGCCGCTGGACAGGCAGATTCAACAGGTAAGACATGTAGTACTTTCCCCTCGACTGTGCAAACCGTTTTTACAGCAGTCGCTACTATATGGGGAAATATTATTCAATCCAGTATCCCTATTAAAGTGAATGCCTGTTGGTCAAGCTTTAGTGGTAATACGTTAGGGTATGCTGGAGCAGCTACATATGGTCGTGACTTCACTAATGCCCCAATAGCAAATACATGGTATCCCGTGGCATTAGCAAATTCCCTTGCAGGTTCAGACTTGGCACCCAGC
The DNA here is from genome assembly GCA_011322515.1 of Leucothrix mucor. Classification (GTDB taxonomy): domain Bacteria; phylum Pseudomonadota; class Gammaproteobacteria; order Thiotrichales; family Thiotrichaceae; genus JAGLBW01. Next base: position 3,093 of record DRMS01000224.1, on the reverse strand, counting down.
CTGCCTGATATTAATGCAACCTTTAATTCTAGCTACTCTTGGTATTATGGTATTGATGGAAACACCCCGCAGAACAAGTATGACTTATTGACAGTGGTTTTGCATGAAATGGGACATGGTCTTGGTTTTTTAGGATTTGTTGAATATTCCACTACAACAGGTCAAGGTGCATGGGGGGGGCAAGGCTTTCCGATTGCTTATGATCGTTTTGTGAAGGACGGATCAGGTAATCAGATGATAAATACTGCGGTTTATCCAAACCCTTCCATAACTCTAGGTACTTTTTTAAGATCAGGTAATGTTTTATTTACAGGGGCGAATGCTGTTTCTGCGAATAATGGTAGTGGCGTTAAACTTTACGCACCTTCTACGTGGCAAAGTGGATCCAGTTATTCACATCTTGATTACAACACCTTTATTAATACCTTAAATCAGTTAATGATTCCGTCTGTTTCTACTGGTAAAGCTGTGCATGATCCTGGTGTGGTAACGAAAGGATTATTTAAAGATATAGGCTGGCAAATTTCTGGCGGTGGTGGTAGCACTGTTCCTAGTAAAGCGACACTTGTATCACCCAGTGGAACAGTAACAGATGCGACCCCTACCTATACATGGAATGCGGTCAGTGGCTCGACTTGGTATCATTTATGGGTCAATAGCAGTTCGGGTACCAAAGTTAAACAATGGTATACCGCAGGATCAGCAGGTTGCAGTTCAGGCTCTGGGACATGTTCTATCACGCCAACAACAACCTTGAGCAACGGGAGTCATACTTGGTGGATTCGAACCAATAATAGTGTGGGGAATGGACTATGGAGTAGTGGAAAAGTATTTAGTGTTGTTGGAGGCGGAGGTGTTCCTAGTCAGGCAACGCTCGTTTCCCCCAGCGGTACAATAACAGATACGACCCCTACCTATACATGGAATGCGGTCAGTGGCTCAACTTGGTATTATTTATGGGTCAATAGCAGTTCGGGTACCAAAGTTAAACAATGGTATACCGCAGGATCAGCAGGTTGTAGTTCAGGTGTTGGGACATGCTCCATCACACCATCAACAACCTTGGGTAGTGGGAGTCATACTTGGTGGATTCGAACTTATAATAGTGCAGGAAAGGGCCCATGGAGTAGTGGAAAAGTATTTAGTATTACTGGAGGTGGTGGTGTTCCTAGTCAGGCAACGCTTGTTTCTCCTAGTGGCGCAATAACAGATACGAGTCCTACTTATACATGGAATGCAGTCAGTGGTTCAACTTGGTATTATTTATGGGTTAATAGCAGTTCGGGTACTAAAGTTAAACAATGGTATACCGCAGGATCAGCAGGTTGCAGTTCAGGTGTTGGGACATGCTCCATCACACCATCAACAACCTTTGGTAGTGGGAGCCATACTTGGTGGATTCGAACTTATAATAGTGCAGGAAAGGGTCCATGGAGTAGCGGAAAAGCATTTAGTGTTACTGGGCAGTGACCAAAAAATAATGTTTAGAGTGTCATTATTTAGGAGGTTCGTCGCTAATAGAAAATAGTGCTGGTAATGAAGGGTTAGTGAAAAACAGCTGTAATCAAATACCACTGTAAATCAGAATCCATTAGGCGGCTACTAGTTTAAGGCGGGACAGTTAATGTTTCTGCCTATTCACCTACACCCTTCGACAAGCTCAGGAAGCTAGTTCCCTGAGCTTGTCGAAGGGCACGGGTTGTTTACTACGACTTTACTTGTCCCGCCTTAAGTTGGATTAATCAGGACGTTAATGATAACAAGTCACCTGCATATCTATTCTATAGACATTCATTTATTAAATTTCCGCACCCTTCGACTCCGCTTAGGGAGCTGTACCCTGAGCGTAGGATGATTAAAACCCCAAAGAGGATTGCAAGGTACGAATTCTATTTTTTAAATATTTATTTGTTTTTTTTTTGTGGTTTGATGCTTTTCTTTCCATTGATCTCTACTTTGTTCAAAAAACTTTACTAATTTACGAACAGGACTTTTGTAGGTATTTTGGTTTGATATTTTTCGGATTTATTGCTTGTTTGATAGGAATAAAAATAATGATGATTTTAATCATCCTAGCCTTGACCATCGCTTATTTTGTACGGCTCCTTTTTGGGTTTTGCGTTTTTTATGGCTATTGCTGTTAGCATGACGGTATCGTCCTTTGATGTTTTTGAAAGTACCGTCATTAATACCGTCAAATGTAGCGGTATGTCAACGAACTGGCGCGAATTGCTACGAATGATACAGGCATAAAAAAACCCGCTAGAATGCGGGTTTTAGGTCGTTCGCGGACTGTGGCGAACTATGTCATGGCGGAGAAGGAGGGATTCGAACCCTCGATACGGGATAAACCATATACTCCCTTAGCAGGGGAGCGCCTTCGGCCTCTCGGCCACTTCTCCATTTCAATTTTTATGTTGCTGTATTAGAAAGACAACCATAAATTTGAGAGGGGCAAGAATACAGGTACATGTGCTTTAGGTAAAGGGGGGAACTGAAAATAATTATATTTATTTTTTATCTTCGTTAGGCTCTGTTGACATTTCGTTATATTTTCACTTTTTAGTCGATTATTTGTTTCTCTCTGCGTTAAAAACTATATTTTTTTGGTACTGCCAGCTCAGATAGCAGAGTAGACATCTTTCTGAAATAAAGCCCTGCCTGAAAAGATCTATGAATTTTTAATAACTTCTCTCTAAGCTGTTGATTTTATGTTGTAATACAACATTATGAGTATTTATAAATCAATAACTTACATTATCCTTTAATAAAAATATCCCATACAGAGGTATGAAATATAGGCATTACTCAGCTTTTATCCTAATTTATACTAAAGTTACTCATGTGGTAAACGGCACATTCACACAGTAACTTGAGGTCTAAACTCCCAGTAACTATATTGAAAATCTCGCCGTAGCCCTGCTATAGACATTCGCATATTAAATTTCCTGATTGTAACGGATTCTGTTGGTAGTGATTTACAGCGACCAATTTAAACTGGGACAGCAATTTGGCTAAATCGTAGGTTGGGTTAGCTTATTAAGCGTAGCGAAATAACGTAACCCAACAATTAATCTTAAAATCTGTTGGGTT
>DRMS01000223.1 GCA_011322515.1 Leucothrix mucor | reverse complement strand
TGTAACGCTAGCGAGTTACTGACTGAATTCCCACGTACAGAGGCTAAAAACGAGAAAATTTGAATGATTATGCCCGTGCTGGGGTTCCGATTATCACCCACAACCTACATCACTCCAACTTAGCGTGTTAAGAAAAGAATTAAAAAAGAATAAAGACTTATTTATACCAATACATAAAAAGCTGAATCGCAAAAATGCTTTAATATACCTTTCCAAAGAAACAACACGCTCAAAAAAAATGTTTAATTATTATAAGAGGCTATATTTACAATGGTAATATCAAAAATACTCCCATTATTTTTTATTTTTTTATTTGCTTGTAGTTCGCCATCTAAGAATGAAGATTTATTTTTTTCCTTGAAAGGAGAAATCAAACCAAATAATCCCTATGAGTTAATTTTTACATTAAAAAATCTATCAAATCACACTATGGAAATATATAAACATAACTTCTTCACTGTATTTTTAGGTTTAGATGCCAAGATAAAAAAAGAATATTTATTTCAAGCAGTAGCACTAGCAACTTCTGATGAAACAATAATTTTAAAAGAAAATGGTGTTTATAGGAAAGCCTTTGAGCTAGAGAGTACATTTATACACATTGTTAAGAGAGCTAAAAATAATGCTATAACTGTGACATGGGATACAACCATTGTTCCTAGAAGCGTAGATGGAAAGGAACTTCATCATAGTGATACCACATATAGGCAACGTTTTATAGGTAAGGTAATTATTCCACGTCAATTAAATTAATTTGTCTCAATGGTATGGATTCCTCCCCTTTATTACATTTCCCAACGCGGTAAGTTGGAGTGATGTAGGTTGTGGGTGACGATAGGAACCCCAACAAAATCTAACGCGGTAAGTTGGAGTGATGTAGGTTGCGGGTGACGATAGGAACCCCAACAAAATCTGGCACAATCATTTAAATTTTGTCTCAATGGTATGGACTCCTCCCCTTTAGTAAGAAAAAAAGGGGACGCTACCCTTTTTTAATATATCTTACTAAAATCTCCCTATGCCAAGATTAGCTCGAACAGTATTTGCAGATATTCCACATCATATCACCCAACGAGGAAACCGTAGGGAAGATGTGTTCTTTAACGATGAGAGGAAAGTTAGCATATTACGTAGAAATATAGAAAAAGGCTTACCTTGCGGGAGTGATGAATTTATTGAAAATCTTGAGGCATTGGCTGAAAGAACGCTGAAATATCGACCTTATGGAAGACCTACCAAGAATTAAAGGGTAGCGTCCCCTTTTTTTCCCTTGTGAGAGTAGCTAACTTGTTCAAAGAGGAAGTGTAATAGTAGAGGTGGTAATATATATTTTATGTGTAATTACTCAGCGCAATCTAAGCAGTTAGGCTAGCAGTTTAAGGTGGGACAGTTAATGTTTCTGCTATTCACTCAGACCCTTCGACAAGCTCAGGAAGCGGGTGTCTTGAGTCTACCGAAGGGCTAGTTCCCTGAGCTTGTCGAAGGGTACGGGTTGTTTGCTATGAACTTTACTTGTCCCACCTATAAGTTGGTAGCCAGCAGTTACTGATTATGCTGAGAGTAGTTACACTTATCCATCCTACAGTTTGGGTTTGGCGTAGGTATTGAATAAGGTTAATCATGTTTATTTGTTCTACGAATACTTGCAGAGTCTCTCTAGTCTTATGAATGTATTATTTCGCCACTGCGGGCTTGGCATCCTTTTAATTTCTGTATTTTTGCTCGGTTGTACTCAAAGTGCCGAACACTACTCGCCTAAAATACAAGCGATTAAAAGCTATCAAGAAAAAAGAGTTATAAATGGAAGTCTTTTTATAGATGAAAGTTTCGTTGTATCTCCCGCTCCTCAAGGCTCAAAACAATTGAAACATCTTGCTAAATTGATAAGTAAGCAATCCGAAGGCATTTTTAAAAAATATATTCCTTTTTATAATGATGTTTCCATTGAGTATCAATTTTACGAAAAAACAGATGTGATTAATGAAGACTTTAGTGATATTTATGACTCATGGGATTCAATTATGATAAGTCCTGACTCTGGTGAGACGCCATTAATGCTTAATGAAGTTGGTAAAAATCATCAACTTATATCGGTTCATTTATCAAAAGCGACTCTTTCAAAAGACGCTAAATGCAGATTTCTTTTAAGCACTGAAATAAAACACCATTACTGGATCTTTGGGTCAACAAGTGAGCTTTTTATGGAAAAAACTGATGATAAGCCTTGTTCTGAATGGACTGGATGAAAGTGGTAATAATTCTATGAAAAAGCTAGTAAAATTTATTATTTCTATATGGATATGTTTATTTTTCATAGACTTAAAGGCAGATGCTGTTCAGGAAAATATAACATCCTGTGGTGCTGGTAATAGTGATGGATGCGTCGAGCTTGCTAACTTATATTACGAAGGAAATGGTGTAAAACATAGTTATTCGAAAGCACAAGCTTACTACAGAAAAGCCTGTGATGCGGGTAATGGTCGTGGGTGTGTCAATCTTGG
>DRMS01000222.1 GCA_011322515.1 Leucothrix mucor | reverse complement strand
CCTAGGGGTGCGGTTAGGTTGTTGCCTACCGCTGTTACGGTTAACTTAGGATCTCTTGGTCTCATTGGAGTTACATCAAAACCGTTGCCATTGATATAGCCTGTTGCAGTTACTGGGCTGTCGTAGTTGAACTGTACGCTACCTACTTGTGTTTCAGCCACATCTCCTTCAATTGTGAGGTTGTTACCAACAGCGGTTACATTCAACTCAACTTCTGCATCCACCCATTTTCCGTCTTTATTTTGTACGGTACCTAAGTTGATGCTGTTTCCTGTAATGCTACCGAGTGCGGTTGCACCACCATTTTGATTACCCTGAACAGCACCGACTACAGCACCGTCTGTATTGAGTTCGATTGATGCGTTATTGCCAACGGCTGTTACATCAACTTTAAGATCAGTAATGCCTGATCCACCCCATCCTGCACTATTGTTTGATACAGTGCCAATAGCGGTTACAGGAGAGTCGTGGTTAAACTGATTGACTGAAATATCTGCGTCCGTGTCCATATCAACGGTTGGAACATTGATTGCACCACTTACATCAATATCTTGGTCATAGTTTAATGTGACCTCACTATCGATAGAAACAGAAGGATAATCAGCGCTTGCTGTCATGGCTGCGAAAGAACATACGATGGCTACAGAACTTACTAATACTATTTTGTTCATTTTATTTACCTTGTTTTGGTTTGATTTAGGGTTGGTTAAAAAATACTCATATAAAAGGCTTATATGATTTTGATATCATCGTGATAACACTCATTCACTCTGATGTTAAATAAGCGTCCTACTAGTTGTGCGACACCTCGCTCAACCAGTGAGCGAACGCCCATTTGGATTGGTTCGTCGGTACTTGATCCGCCGTCATAGTTGACTAATTGTTTGTCCATAAAACGATACAGACCTGCTTTGGTACGTGTGCCGACAAATTGTTTTTGTAACGAGATGGAGTCAATCACATCAAGGGTATGGACATTGACGATGCGTAAATCCATTGCCACATTCATCATTACCGTCTTACCGCCAAATTCCAGCCCTGACACATTCAATAGCTTGCCTCCGCTATAAATGTTGTAGTTGACTTCGGTGACAGCGCCTGTGATGTAATAATCGGCGCTATGAATTTTCCCTGACAGCATCGGTTTATATCTAATCGTGCGACCGTTGGATAACTTATAGCGTTTTTTATCACCAATGCGCTTCTTCTGCATCAGCTCAGACTCGACATTGAAAGACCCTATATTTCTGCGCTCAACGACTTGGATGGCTTGGATCTTGGTTAATGCCGTAATTGCCATCGCTTCAACGCCCTGCGTTATTTTATAGCCTTCGCTGGAATTAATTTTTCCAGACTTATCAGGTATTTGATCAATAGTAACTTTTACCTTTCTAGATAAATTAATACGGTTTGATACACAGGAAAGACCTGAAGTGTAGCTCGTATTATTTTCAGTAATCACAGGACCTTTTAATAATCTGACTTCCTTGTACTGATGACGTGAGCTACTAGAGCAACCTGCTAATAATGACAGGGACGTAAATAAAGAGATTAATAGTGTCTTATTCATTTTTATACTCGTCTTAAATTTATTTTAATATTTGGGGTGACAAGAAAACTTAATATAATCATTACTCTAATGATTTATTTGTAGTTATTTTCGTAATTTAGTACTTGGTCAAGATCAATTTCTGCATCAGCATCTGAATTAGATGTCATATTATTATCATCCGCATCCTGACTGGTTGATAACGTGATAGAGCTATTATCGCCTGCAAGTACTACGCTAATATTATTAGCCGAAGAATTACTAGTAGGACCAACAAGCGCACCGCTACCCACACCTGCGCCACCCGCTCCGCCACCAACACCCGCTCTTGCAGCACGAAGACCAACAGGGCATTTATAAGGGTTAGCATCACAGAAAAGCAGGACACGATTTTGTGAAACTTGGATTTGATCGGGTATTGGGAAGCTCCAGCTAGAGGTTGTCATTTCATTGGCAATAACGCCTGTGTTAATGCCAAGAAATAATGCAGAAGCTGTTGCTGTTAGAAGTATTTTTTTCATCATGTCACCGCCTGTTTCTAATCTTTGGGTTAATCAGCTAGTCTCTTTTAGCTAGTCAATTATCAAAACTTGTCCTTGTTTTTATTGTTAGGGTTGCGGGTATAATAAGAGTTAAAACTAGTTTCCTATTTTTTATTTCTGATCATTTCATCTCAAGGGATACGTAGCCACACTACGCAATAATTGAGATCAGGTGATCAGGAATAAAAAGGCAAGAGATAGTTTTGTATCTTTTTTAACCTTAAGTCCTTATCAGCGTCCTGCTGTGTTGATGGGTGTATATTGATTCAGTTTGGATTCATTTAACAGCTAAAAGGGGATGTTTTAACCAGTTTTAGAGACGGTTGGAAAAACTAGCGCTGATTAGATAATAAGCGGTATTTGATGAGGTATGAATGGAATATTAATCAACTTAATAATAATGTCCTATATAGAGCTTTTCCTCTAAAAATAAAATAGGGATTGATAAAACAGGCTACCAATTTAAGGCGGGACAAATCCTGCGTAGATCGGGTTAGCTTATCAAGCGTAGCGAGGTAACGTAACCCGACACAATACCCAGCAAGTTGCACAATGCTTGTCGGGTTACGTTTTTTTGCAAGCAAAAAAATCTAACCCGACCTACAATTCCAGCCAAGCAACTGTCCCATGT
>DRMS01000221.1 GCA_011322515.1 Leucothrix mucor | reverse complement strand
TTTCAAGTTTATTGGGCAATACCATTATTCAGCAAAATGATCTAACTTTAAATGCCAATAAAGCGAGTCTTGATGGTCGTACTAATACGGTTAGCGCTGATGGAAAGGTTGTTTTATCAACTAAAAATCTTCAGCTTGAGAGTGATTCAATTAACTACCAACTTGATTCGCAGACAGGTGAATTTAACAATGTACGCTATCAGCTAAAAAAATCCACAACCAATGGGCGCAGTCATAAAATCATTCAAACCAATGGAACTCGGCTTGAGCTACAAGGCGCAACGTATACCACCTGCCCTCCTTCTGTTAATAGCTGGCATCTTTCAGCCGACAGTATAAAACTGGATCAAGGAAAACAACTTGGTACGGCTAAAAATGTTACCTTTAAAGTGGGTAACACCCCTATTTTTTATCTACCGTGGATGAGCTTTTCACTCAATAATCAACGTAAATCTGGCTTTCTTTCGCCCTCAACACAAGTTTCAGAGCAGTCTGGTTTTTCTATTGCAACCCCCTATTACTTTAATTTAGCCCCTAATTATGATGCCACTCTAACCCCCGCCTATCTAAGTAAGCGGGGATTAAAATTAGATGGTGAATTCCGCTATTTAAGTAGCCGCCATAAGGGCATTTGGGAGTATGAAATACTGCCTAGAGACAAAGCATCTGATAATAAACAACGTGATTATTTTAAAATTACTCATAGCTCTAAGCTAACAAAATCTATCCGCTTAAATATAAAATCAGAAGGTGTTTCAGATAATAAATACTTCGATGATTTTGGTAAATCACTGTCAACATCCAGCACCTCTGCATTGGAAAGGCGCATTGAGGTCGTTCGAGTGGGGAGAAATTGGCAATTTAGTGCCGCATCTGTTGATTATCAAGCCCTTGATGCAACGGACGCACCTTATTCCAAAATCCCTGAGTTGAAGTTCAGTTATGCGCCTAAAGCATTACCCAATGACATTAAGTTATCACTGGACAGCGAACTTAGTTATTTTGATAAAAGCAATTCACCAACAGGAATACGTTTTGATGTTAGCTTAAAAGCCAGTAAGAAATTAGGTAATGATGGATGGTATTTTAAGCCTTCTGTTGGTTTGCGCCACACCTACTATAATTTGAAAGATAATCCAACAGGCAATAAACATAGCCGTAGCTTGCCTACCTTTAGTTTAGATACTGGGTTGTTTTTTGACCGTCTATGGGGAGATGGAAAGTTAACACAAACATTGGAGCCACGCTTATTCTATACCTATACGCCCTTTAGAGATCAAAGCAAACTCCCTGTTTTTGATACCGCAAAAACAGATTTTTCCACCTCGACGCAATTGTTTTCTGAAAACCGTTATACAGGTAAAGACCGTATTGGTGATGCTAATAATCTAACCGTTGCGCTCACCTCACGTATACAAAATAGAAACACAGGCAAGGAATTATTGACCGCTAGCGTGGGTCAGATCTTCTATTTTGAAGATAGAAAAGTCACCCTGCCAGGAGAAACGGTGCAAACACATTCTGAGTCGGAGTTCGCCTTTGAATTAAGTGGCGAGATAAATGATAGCACGCGCTTATCGACCTCAACATTTTGGGATCCAAAAACACAAAAGTGGACCGCAACAGAAACGCGACTAAATTACAAGGATGATAAGGGCAGGATTGCCAATCTTTCCTATCGCGCATTAGGCAGTGAGCTAGAGCAAGGCAGTGCATCCTTTGCTATGCCATTGGATGAACGTTGGTCAATTGTGGGACGTGTTGATCATGACTTGAAGAATGATCGAAATTTAGAGACACTAGCGGGTGTCGAATATCAGAATTGTTGCTGGAAAACGCGACTGGTTGGCAGAAAATACCTTACTTCGGATAATAACACCTATGATGATGCTATTTTCCTTCAATTTGAGCTAAAAGGACTGGGCAATCTTGGCAATAAAGCAAATGATTTCCTTGAAGATAAAATATATGGATATGAATAACTTAAATGAAAATAACCGTACTAGAAAATCTTTCTTTTTCCTTAAACACCTCTCCCCTGCCCTTTATCTGAGCGCTTTTTTGCTCTTTTTACCCTCTGCAAACGCGACAGAGCAGCTATTAGATCGTATTGCAGCGGTTGTCAATAACGATATTGTGATGCTAAGCACTGTTTTACAACAAGCTAAGCGGTTAAAAGCAGCAGCACCTAACATAGCTGATAAAAAACTAATCAAACGGGCACTAGAGCAACTGGTTCTGATAAAAGTCCAAGTCCAGCATGGTAAAAAACTTGGCATTATTGTAGATGATGTGATGCTAAATCGTACTATTGAAGGTATTGCGCGACAAAATAATCTTTCATTAGCCTCTTTTCGTAGTGCATTAGAGAAAGAAGGATTTAAATACGGCACCTTTCGTGAAGAAATCCGCAACCGTTTAATTATTGATGCGCTTAAACAACGTCAATCGGGTGGGCGCTCTAAAATTTCAGAACAGGAAGTGACTGATCTTATCTTTTCACAAGCAACGCAGTTAAATAAAGACGCGCAGTACCATCTGCAAGATATTTTAATCTCTGCGCCTAATGGTATACCGCTACCACAATTTAATAGTGCAAGAAACCAAGCGCAACAGCTACGCAATCAATTACTTAAACAAACCAATTTTGCAACAAATGGAATAAGCACTGATGATATGGGTTGGAAAAATGTAGCCGAACTACCGCTTGCTTATACACGCATATTAAGCTTAATGGGTGTTAATGAAATTTCACCTGTGGTTCATGACAGCAAAGGCTTTCATATTTTAAAACTGGTTGAGAAACGCGGCGGTGGGCAAAACTTACAATTGCAGGTGCATGCGCGTCATATTTTAATTGCTGATAGCAGTAGCAAAGGGTTAAAAAAAGCTAAGAAAATAAGCCAACAACTACAAACAGGCGCAGACTTTGCCACACTAGCCAAAATAAACTCAGCCGATACAGGCAGCGCTGTCAATGGCGGTGACCTCGGCTGGGCAACGCCATCAACCTATGTGCCCGCTTTTGCCGCTGTTGTGAAAAAATCCCCAATTAAAAGTATTAGCGAACCTGTAAAATCTAAATTTGGCTGGCATATTATTCAGGTATTAGAGCGCAAACAGATTGATTCTAGTCGAGATGCACTGCGCGCATCAGCCAAAGCCATCTTATCTAAAAAGAAAAGTAAAGATGGCTATGAAATATGGTTGCAAGGTGTACGCGATGATGCGTTTGTTGAGTATCGTATAAAGTTATAAGACTAAGGAACGTACACGGAATAACTTCCCGAAGTTCTAACGCAGAATTTTTATTTCAGATTGGATGCACTCATGAGGCGCATAGTTACTCTACGCAACGAATGAGATCATCCAAGCGGGGATAAAAAGGCAAGTTAGAGATCGGGAAGTTGTTTCGTGCACGTTCCTAATTGGCTCTCGAATTATCTAATGCGATGATTTCTATTTTAGCGCGGTTTAATCTCACAAGTTAGCTGTACTAATTTTAAAATTAAATTCTGCTGGACAGTATTATCTACTAATGACTCCCCTAAAAAAAGATCATATAAAATAGGATCTTCTAATTCAATCAGTTGTTTAAATGCACTTTGCTCACTTTGGGAGGCACTTTGATAATAATGCTCAAGGTAATTATTTAATACAAAGTCCAATTCTTTAGTCCCGCGCCGACATTGCCATTTTAATTGTGAGATCTTGGACATCAGATTCTACGCTTTACCAATAAACGCTTAATATCCGCAATTGCTTTGGCAGGGTTTAAGTCTTTAGGGCAAGCTTCGGCGCAGTTCATAATGGTATGACAGCGATATAA
>DRMS01000220.1 GCA_011322515.1 Leucothrix mucor | reverse complement strand
GTAAAATGCAACACCTTTCATGGTTTGTGCTACCTCCTGATCAAGCGTTTTATTATCAACAAAGCCATGCAAATTATAAACCGCTACCCGAATGGCGAGAGGATTGTAAAACACTGGATGGTAACACTGACAATAACCCGATTAGCCTCATCTACCCACGTAGCAATACACAAATTTATATCCCGACTGACTTAACAGGCGAGCGTAGTAAAGTTGTCTTTAAAGCCATTCATCGTGAAACAGAACAGCAGATTTATTGGCATATAGATCATCAATTTATTGGTACAACACAGTTATTTCACCAAAAAGCCGTGTATTTAAAGGCGGGTAAACATACCTTGGTATTGGTGGATGAAGCTGGGAATCGTGTTGAGCAGACGTTTGTTATTTTGCAAAAGTGATTTTTATAGCAAAATAGCGGATACTTAGGAACGAGCGTGGAATAACTTCCTGAAGTTCTAACGCAGAATTTTTATTTCAGATTGGGTGAACTCATGAGGCGCATAGTCACTCTACGCAACGAATGAGATCATCCCAAGCTGGGATAAAAAGGCAAGTTAGAAATCGGGAAGTTGTTTCGTGCCCGTTCCTTAATAAGCCCTGAACATCCTTCATCAGTCATTGTCAGCTACCTATGAAAGATGTCAAACCCTGCTATTACTATGAGATTCTCCTTATGCATAGATTTTCTACTGTCGCTCTACTCAGTCTTTTTGTAATGAGTACATTAACCGCATGTTTTGATAAAAAAATAGAGCCTCAAAAAAAGGTAGAACGAGCCGTGGAGTATGATCAATTTGGCAATGAAGTAATCTATACGGCTGATGGAGAGAAAGAGTTGATTGATGAAGATTGCGACTAATGCTTATTACCTCTTTCAGCAATTTTTCCTTTTCTTATGCATTAAAAAAATTGCCTAAGGAATGCGTACGTTCCTAAAGAGGTGAAAAATCAGCAAGGCAAGCAAGTGGGTAAAAATAATTTAACTAATGTTACGCAGTTAAACGCTATTAAAGTATGTTTATGCACCCTCGTTCCCATCGCTCCAGCGTGGGAACGAGGGATTTTGAAATGAGAAGGTTTCACCCATTACTCCTTCATACCAATCAACTCAATCTGATAACCATCAGGATCTTCAATAAAAGAGATAATGGTTGATCCTGCATTCATCGGACCCGCTTCACGCAAAATTTTTCCGCCTGCCTGTTTAATATTATCCGTAGCGGTATAAACATCATTAACCTCAAGCGCAATATGCCCAAACGCAGTCCCTAACTGATATGCATTGGTATCCCAGTTATGAGTTAACTCCAGTACTGTGTTCTCTTTTTCATCACCATAACCAAGAAAAGCAAGGGTAAATTTTCCCTCTGGATATTCCTTTTGACGTAGTAATTTCATGCCTAAAATATGGGTATAAAACTCAATAGAACGCTGTAAGTCAACAACGCGTAACATGGTGTGGAGAATTCGCATAAGGATACCTCAACCTACAGTCTTTCACATAAATAATTTCGCCTTGAAAGGTATGAAAGCAAAAGATACCTTCATTTTATTCATAATCCTCATGGCGAATTTTAATTTGTGAGTAGCGATAGGTAAAAATATTGATTATAGCAAAGTTAAACAACACTCCCAAATGAGAGATCCACATTGCCTGATGGATTATTAATCCCTGCTAGTGCGCAACCCTGTGAAATGGGTCCTTTAGGGAGCAGTTGATATAAATATTTCATACCGCCTTTGCTATGAAATTTTTCCTCAAGTGCATCAGTCAACTCACGACGATTGACCTCTGTTTTATCATGTGTCTTAAAATACCCCTGCAAAACCTCAACGATATTCCAATGGTCTGCTACAAGGGTTAGTTGCTGTGATTCTGCTACTTCTCTAGCACGGGAAGGAGTCCAGCCTTTTGGGGAGTATGGAAAGTTACTCATAAGAATACCTCCTAAGGTATATTAGCTTTATTTATAATTAATTTTTATGCCTACATACATTTTATATATCATAAATTTGCTATGTCAATATTAGCTTACAATTCATAAGGAATGAGGATATTAATAATATCCGCAAGCACTTGAAAAACTATCTGACGTTGGAGAAACTACTACATAAAAGAGAAATCACGGCATAAAATACGGCTACCAACTTAAGGAGGGACAAGTAATGTCATGGCAAATAACCCGCACCCTTCGACAAGCTCAGGGAACTAGCCCTTCGGTAGACTCAGGACACCGCTTCCTGAGCTTGTGGAAGGGTGCAGGTAAATAACAGAAACATGAACTGTCCCGCCTTAAATTGGTAGCCATAAATACGGGTAATTTAAAGTGAGAGGTAACTGTATTCCCTTGCCTCTAGTAGCACTTTTTTAGTGCTTTTTTAGCTCATACGCACTATAAAGGGTCTTCTTGGTTTTATAGTTTTTTTATTTTATCAATTAAGTCTACTAATTCATTGTGGCAACTTGGCTTTTAACTAATTGTTATATAAAATTAAATATTATTATTTTTTCGTTAGTTGAAACTTGGCACATTATCTGCATTAATGGCTATAGCAAATAAATTTTTTATCAATGGAGATTGCACTATGAAATTAGTAACCGCAATTATTAAACCCTTTAAGCTGGATGACGTGCGTGAAGCACTGTCTGAGATTGGGGTTGCAGGCGTTACTGTCACGGAAGTGAAAGGCTTCGGTCGCCAAAAAGGACATACTGAGCTGTATCGTGGCGCGGAGTATGTCGTCGATTTTTTACCAAAAGTTAAAATCGAAGCGGCGGTTGCTAGCGATCAGGTAGATCAAGTGATTGAGGCGATCACAAAAGCAGCTAATACGGGCAAAATTGGTGATGGTAAGATTTTTGTCAGCACTATTGAACAAACAATTCGCATTAGGACAGGCGAAACGGGTCCAGAAGCACTTTAACCAGAAGCACTTTAAAAGGGGAAATTAAGATGAATTTAAAATCAATCATGGGCTTATTTAGTCTCACTCTGCTGATGCCGACATTGGCATTTGCAGAAGACAAATTATCATCAGGCGATACTGCGTGGATGTTAGTGGCAACAGTACTTGTTTTATTTATGACCATTCCAGGTCTTTCCATGTTCTATGCGGGTATGGTACGGAGTAAAAATGCCTTATCTACCTTTGTACAAATCTTTGCAATTACAGCATTAGCGACTATTGTTTGGGTTGTGATTGGCTACAGTATAGCCTTTGGTGGTGAAGGTCCTTATTGGGGTGGTCTAGATAAGATGTTCCTTAATGGGGTGACCGTTGACTCATTAAGTGGAACGATTCCTGAAACCGTTTTCATGGTATTTCAAATGACCTTTGCAATTATTACTCCTGCATTGATTGTTGGCGCTTTTGCTGAGCGAATGAAATTCTCTGCCATGCTTATCTTTACCGTTATCTGGTTAATTGTTGTGTACGCACCAATTACTCATTGGGTCTGGGGTGACGGCGGTTGGTTAGGCGGCAAAGGTATCCTTGATTTTGCTGGTGGTACGGTTGTTCATATTAATGCAGGTGTTGCTGGTCTGGTTGCAGCGATTGTTATTGGCAAACGTAAAGGCTTTGGCAAAACTGCCATGCCACCCCATAACTTAACTTACACCATTATAGGAGCGGCGATGCTATGGGTCGGTTGGTTTGGCTTCAATGCTGGCAGTGAATTAGCCGCCGATAATGTCGCAGGAATGGCAATGGCAGTGACACAAATAGCCACAGCAGCTGCTGCATTAACGTGGATGTTGTCAGAATGGATTTTCCACGGTAAGCCAAGTGCACTCGGTATTGCATCAGGCGCGGTCGCAGGCTTAGTGGCTATTACTCCAGCTGCAGGTGCAGTAGGTCCTATGGGCGCATTAGCATTAGGCGCTATCTCTGGTGTAGCTTGTTATATCAGTGTCGCTAAACTAAAGAAAATCTTTGGCTATGATGATTCACTCGATGCTTTTGGTTTACACGGTGTTGGTGGTATCGTTGGTGCCTTATTAACGGGTGTATTTGCAGCAACTAGCCTAGGTGGCTCAGGATTTGGTAATGATGGCATTGGTAGCATCGGTGCTCAGGTGATGGTGCAAGCAACAGGTATTGGCGCAACGATACTGTATACAGGGGTAATGACCTTTATTATCTTGATCATTCTAAAAGTGACGATTGGATTACGCGTTACAGAAGAAGCTGAAATTGAAGGACTTGATACCGCTGAGCATGATGAGCGAGCTTATATTCTCTAATCATCTCGACGTTAGCATGTGAACTATTAAAGAGAGCCTTGGCTCTCTTTTTTTTGTTCTTTTTTTCTATGTGGCTTAATAATCAATAAAATCGACAGGTTGATTTTTATTCTCAAATCCATTGAAATGTATTAAAACAGGTATTGATTCGTAATAATGTTAGTAGGTAGTGATAACTCCCCCATTTCAGCGTATAAATACCTTGGTTTTTATAGATTCCCTTATGCTATGATTCACTCCCCTGCTAACTGTTGATAAAGCCTTATGAATGAACGCACAGCAACCGTACAACGCGATACACTAGAAACTCAAATTAGTGTCACCATCAATCTTGACGGCGCTGGAAAAGCACGTTTTAAGACCGATATTCCCTTTTTAGATCATATGCTAGAGCAAATTGCACGCCATGGTCTTATTGATATAGAGCTTGAGGCAACGGGTGATCTCGAAATTGATGCCCACCATACCGTTGAGGATATTGGTATCACCTTAGGCAAAGCATTCAATCGTGCCATCGCTAATAGAAAAGGTATTACTCGTTATGGCCATGCTTATGTGCCATTGGATGAGGCGCTTTCACGGGTGGTCATTGATTTTTCAGGTCGTCCAGGGCTGGAGCATCATGTTGATTATAAACGCTCTCATATTGGTACTTTTGACACTGATCTCATTCACGAGTTTTTTCAGGGAT
>DRMS01000219.1 GCA_011322515.1 Leucothrix mucor | reverse complement strand
GGCAGTAAAGCCTCAATAACAGAATCAACAGGATCACCAGCGGTAATCATTAATAATATTTGACGTGGTTTTGCTAAAGAGGAGACTAGTTCTTGATAGGAATAACAAGGAGTAACCGCTCTATCTTTAGCCTCTTCTTGTATAAATTTTATAGTATTTTCTTTGTCGCGATTGTAGACCGACAACTGAGCATTATTATCAAGAAGATTAAGCGCAAGGTTTTGCCCCATGACGCCGAGACCGATGAGTCCGATAGATGCTTGTTGCATTGTTTTTGTAACCTTTAGTATTTTATAGCTATTATAAAGTCTGCATATGACGTTGCTATGAATAGCTCACTGAGTAGTATTTGAAGAGACTATGTAAGTATTCGTGGGATGAATAAAAATGCTTAAAATCTCCCAGATTCAATCTAAAAATGAAGTCAATAGTTCACTATTATCTTAATCTTTAGGCGGAATATGGAATACCTTCCCTCATTTTTCTTTCCAGAATACTTGCGCAGTCTCTTGAATCCCCGTAACTATAGTAGAAGTATAGATTTAGACATTAAAATTATATTTATTAATTGATGATATTTTTTCTTACCAAAAGGTAAGTATATAAAAACACATGTTTTATATAACCATTAATTTTATAGGTGAAATAATAATCAGGTCAAGAATTTTTATCAATAATCAGACAGGCAGGAGGGAAGCCATGAGATGGAAGCGATGCTTTAGGGCTACCAGTTTAAAGGGGGGGGCAGTTAATGTTTCCACCTATTCACCCGCACCCTTCGACAAGCTCAGGAAGCGGTGTCCTGAGTCTACCGAAGGGCTAATTCCCTGAGCTTGTCGAAGGGTGCGGGTTTTTGCTATGACTTTACTTGTCCCGCCTTAAGTTGGTAGCCGATTGGAGTATATCAAGAGGCGCATAGTCGCTCTACGCAACGATTGAGATGATTCAAGCAGGAGCAAAAGGGCAAGTATGATTGGTAAAATCTAAGCAGAATGTTCCCAACAACCTCAATAGACTAATAATATAACGGCTCTAAACCTTGTTGCTTCCTATCATCTCTCTCAATCATACCACCAGTCTGCGCTTGATATTTCTCAACTACCTGCCATAACTTCTGTCCTTGCCAATTGCTTTTTTCTTTTGCATATAGTGACTGATTAAGTAGCTTAATTTGTTGCTGTAAGAGCGTATTATCTGATCCAGAAAATACAGTGGGAGATTTACCCATACTTTGTATCCACTGCTGTAAAAATCGCTGTGCTTCAGAGGCATTATTATGATGACAAGCCTGTTCAAGATTACTTAGTATTTGTTGCTTGCTTGCTCTGGTGTATTTTTCTGAGGATGGCTTATTAATATGCGTTTTAGCTTTCCAACGCATAAATAATCCTACTAACAGTGCCACTAATAACATCCCTGACAAGGTAATTATAATCAATAAAGTAGTTGATAACTTTGGCTTATCTTCCGCAGTACTTTCTACTTTAACTGCTTTATCAAATGCTGGATTAGTCATTGCCTTTTGTGTTGCAATCGCTACAGGCGCTCCTGATACCGTTAATTTTATTGCTTCAAGCTTAGCTATTTCCTGTTTATTGGTTTTGCTGTTCCACCATGGGATACTAATCTCAGGTATTTCAAACTCTCCTCCACCTGTTGAGACCAGCACAATGCGCTTATTCATCGTTCCTATAATACCATCCAGATTACGCTCATTGGTAAACGTGG
>DRMS01000218.1 GCA_011322515.1 Leucothrix mucor | reverse complement strand
TGTGCATAGTTGAAAATTGAAAGGCGGTCTGGGGATAACTCAATCACGCGTTGCAAGGTTTTGGCAAAGCCTGCAACCGTTTGCAAGGGTAATCCGTAAATTAGGTCTACACTAATAGAGTGCGCATTATTCTCTCTGCATGCGTTAATAATGGCTTTAGTTTCTTCAATGGGCTGTACACGGTTAACCGCAATTTGTACTTGTTTATCAACATCTTGAACACCAAGGCTAAAGCGGTTAAAACCAACGTCGCGTAGTAGTTTAATGGTTTCTTGGCTAACGCTACGGGGATCAATTTCAATCGAGTAATCACCACTATCATCCTCTAATAAATTAAATGATTGACGTGTATACGCCATTAAATCGGCTATTTGTTGATGATTTAAAAAAGTGGGTGTACCACCGCCCCAGTGTAGTTGCTCAACAATGCGTGATTGATCAAATAGCTTGGCTTGAATATCAATTTCGCGATATAAATACTCTAGATATTGGGTAGCTTTGGAGTAATCTTTAGTGGCTATTTTATTACAAGCGCAGTAAAAGCAAATAGTGTCACAAAAGGGGATATGAAAATAAAGTGATAGCGGTGTATGCTGTTCAGTGTTACTGCTTGCTGCATGACGCAGATAATCAGCTTCAGAAAAATCAGAGGTAAAAGCAACCGCCGTTGGGTAAGAGGTATAACGTGGTGCGGTGGTGTTATAGCGTTTGATTTTTTCTGCATCGAATTTTATTTTCATTAGGCTCTCTTTCTGTGGGATGGTTTGCGGTCATGATAATTGCTGGGGAGTTGTATAAGCATTGATGTTTATCAACATAGTTATATCCAGTATCTTTGAAGTTAGGAAGTTTCAAGTAATTAATTTACCCATATTGAGCAGATTTTTTGCTCCTGATTGGAGTATATCAAGAGGCTTATAGTCGCTCTATGCAACGATTGATAGGATTCAAGCAGGCGCAAAAGGGCAAGTAAGATTGGTAAAATTATTGCTTAAAACTTCCTTAGGAACGTACACGAAATAACGTCCCGAAGTTCTAACGCAGAATTTTTATTTCAGATTGGATGAACTCATGAGGCGCATAGTTACTCTACGCAACGAATGAGATCATCCAAACTGGGATAAAAAGGCAAGTTAGAGATCGGGACGTTGTTTCGTGCACGTTCCTTATGGGTATATTTGTCAATATGTATTAGGAGGTCTTGTTTTGAAAAATATAATAATTGGGTTGGGATTTTTAACATTTTTAGTGGTGTCGTATTTTGCTTATGATTTACTGATCAAAAAAAGCAATCCTTGCGGACAGCTTTTTGAGCAGACAAGCGCAAGTCTCACTACAAAAATTAATGTGTTGGAAAAAGATACCTCATTAACCATCGGCAGAAATCGCATTCAGGAGTTATCGGCATCAGCACAGCAAATGGCGCTTAGTTTGCAGTCATGCTGTATTGCAGCGCAAACTGATAAAATTTCAGGTGAGCAGTTTTTGCAGTGTCAGACAGGAACCACTACGTATGCCAATCGCTTAGATGTAATAGCGGCACGATTAGCAACGTTGGAAGAGGCTAAAAAGAGTGAGCCAACGACGATCGCAATGGCTGATAATCTAAATAATCAAAAAATTGCGCCACAACAACCTGTAGCACCAAACACATTGCAACCAAGGAAAATGCCAACACCGCCTGCAATGGTGTCAAAATCAAAACCGCATAGCATCTTGAAGTCTAAAACTAAAAAAGAGCAACTTGATTTATTGATTGATGAGGCACTGGCTGTTTCGGTTGATTACCAGAAAAAAGTTGCAGGTGTGGTAAAATAATTTGTTCTGAAAACGAGATGAAATCACTCAATTCTTGTATGAAGTATCAAGGACATTAGGAATATTTCAAATAATGCCCCTCCCTATTGCGTAGATTTTTTATTCCTAATTAAAACCTATCAAGAGGAGCATAATCGCTCTACGTGCCCCGTAGAAAATGCCCTTGGAGTGCAACGATTGATAGAATTTAAGCAGGGGGAAAAGAACAAATACAATGGGTAGAATCATTGCTTAGAACTTCCTAAGTTATTGATCTATAGGTGTGCTATGATTATCAAACGCATAAAGTAATATAGTGGGGAACAATAATAAGGAACGTGCACGGAATAACTTCCCGAAGTTCTAACGCAGAATTTTTATTTCAGATTGGATGAACTCATGAGGCGCATAGTCACTCTACGCAACGAATGAGATCATCCAAGCTGGGGTAAAAAAGCAAGTTAGAGATCGGGACGTTGTTTGGCTACCAATTTAAGGCGGGACAGTTAATGTTTCTGCCTATTCACCCGCATCCTTCGACAAGCTCAGGAAGCTAGTTCCCTGAGCTTGTCGAAGGGTGCGGGTTGTTTGTTATGACTTTACTTGTCCCACCTTAAGTTGGTAGCCCGTTGTTTCATGCACGTTCCTAAGGTAGCAGCGACTGATAGAGTTTTCATAATTAATTATTTGTAAATTCTGGAGTAAAGATAATCCATCAATAAGTATACTATAGATTACTACAGTGCAATCTGTCAGTCTCCTAGACCTATATTAAGGTTTCATTATGTTCTATGCCGTATAATTTTAAGGGATGTGCGCAGAATAACTTCCCACACTTAATAACACAGAATTTTTGTTTCAGTGGAGATGACCTCATGAGGCACATAGTTATTCTGCGTAACAAATCTAAGATCATTCTAGCTGAAGTAAAAAGGAAAATTAAAAATCGGGACGTTATTTCGTCCACGTTCCTAAGGATGATTAATGCAATACTTGGGTCTTGCAAGATCTAGGTAACAGGGATTAAAGGAAAAAATATTATGAATGACTTTATTAATTCAGTAATAAACAATGATTTTGTAAATGCTGCTATTAGCTATGTTACAGATACTTTTATGAGCATCTTTATTTTAGGTGTTTTAACAGGTTGGCTAATAGAGTGGATTTTTTATAATTTATTCTGGAAGCAACGCGGAAATAAGAATATTACTGATAATAAAACAGAAGCGCAAAGCTCCAATAAAATCGTTACCAATAATAAAGAGTTTAAGAAAGAGCAACAGCCTAAAAAAATGAATGAGGTTGAAAAAAAGCAAGGTGTGAATCAGGCAGGGGAAGCTAATCAGCAAGAAGCCAAATCAAAAGATGACTCTACTGAGTCAAAAGTAGCAAAAGGTGACGAAAAGCAGGTTGCTAAGCAAGATGCTGAAGAGCCTGAAAAAGATCAAGCGACAGAATCAAAAGATGAGGCAGTAGAGCCAAAGGCGGAAGCTACTGAAAAGAAAGCATTACAAAAGGTGGCAGAAAACCCTCCAAAAAAAGGAAAAAAGCCATCAAAGCCTACTAAAGCAGATGATTTTACCAAGTTATATGGTGTAGGCCCTAGTATTGCTAAAAGCCTGAAGGCAATAGGGGTTGACTCTTTTAAGCAACTGAGTGAATCAAATTACGATGAATTAGTTAAAAAATTAATCGCTAATGGTACTAAAGTTGTTAATAAAGGCGCAATGGAGTCTTGGGCTGAGCAAGCAAAACTAGCTGATGTAGACGACCTTGATGGTTTAAAGGCTTTTCAAGATGAGTTAAAGAAAGGCTAGATAGAGTTAAGGCTACCAACTTAAGGCGGGACAAGTAAAGTTATAGCAAAACCACCCCGCATACTTCGACAAGCGCAGGAAACCAGCCCTTTGGTAAATTCAGGACACCACTTCCTGTGCTTGTCGAAGGGTGCGGGTGAATAGCAGAAACATTAAGGAAGTTTCGAGCAATGAATTTACCTATATTGCGCTGATTTTTTCTGATTGTAACGGATTCTGTTGGTAGTGATTTACAGCGACCAATTTAAACTGGGACAGCAATTTGGCTAAATCGTAGGTTGGGTT
>DRMS01000217.1 GCA_011322515.1 Leucothrix mucor | reverse complement strand
CTGTTGTGGATAGTATTTTACCTTTTAAGACGCTAAACTTCGAGCAAATTAAACAACGGCAACTGGATGTATTTGGGGGAATTTTTAAGAGCAATTAACTGTGAATAAATTACTGAAAATTATGATTGAATTTATAGCTGCCCTATTTTTATTATGTTTCATTTTTTGGTTTGTACTGACACAGCCTATCTGGGTGTCAGATGAGCAGGTAGACATCCCTAAAGTAAGTAGCGAAACCTTGCATAATCATGTTGTCACACTCAGCGAAACACTACCGCCACGCTTTGGTAATGAAAAATCACTAGAACCCACGATACAATGGATAGAGAAAAAGCTACAACAATACGGCGCACCTTATCGGCAAACCTACCAAGTTGATAATGAGTTATTTCACAATATTATTTTAAGTTTTGGACCTGATACCCATGATGTCGTGGTGGTCGGGGCGCATTATGATACGGATCATGGGCTGTCTGGTGCGGATGATAACGCCAGTGGTGTAGCAGGATTAATTGAGCTAGCGCGCTTATTGGCTAATACTCAACTAACATCCCGCGTTGAGTTAGTTGCCTATACCTTGGAAGAGCAACCATTCTACAGTAGCACTCATATGGGCAGTTATATTCATGCTGATAGTATGAAAAAAGAAGGAAAAAATGTCACTTTAATGATGTCGCTGGAGATGATTGGCTATTTTTCTGATAAGGCAGGTTCACAAAAATACCCTGTGCCACTGCTTGATAAAATCTATCCCGATAAAGGGAATTTCATCGCAATAGTCGCCAATATGAGCAATATAATGACAGCGCGCAGGGTTAAGAAAAGTTTTCGCCAAAGTACCCGTTTGCCTGTGTACTCCATCAATGCTCCCGCCCTGCTTCCTGGTATTGATTTTTCAGATCATCGTAATTATTGGATAATGGATTACCCTGCGGTAATGATTACCGACACCGCTTTTGCGCGAAATATGGCATACCACACAGAGAATGATACAGCGGATAGGTTGGATTATAAAAAAATGGCGCAGGTGGTTCAGGCGGTTTATTTTACGGTTTTGGAGCAGCTTAAAAGATAAGTCTTTCCTATGAAAATTTCAAAAGAGCCTTAATAATTGAAGTCCTGCGCTCTTTCGCTTCTTATTTTCGACAATTCCGCAACGCTGGAGCGTTGCAAATTGCATTCCCACGCTGGAGCATGGGAACGAGTCGTGTCCCGTATTAAATTGGTAGCCGTGATTTATATTAATAGTAATATAGCTAATTGATTATATAAAGACTTCATGTTCTTCATACCCTTCATGGTGAAATATTATTTTTGAATTGGCGGAGGTATTGTTAAAACAACTGCCTAAAACACTCAATTGCGGTAAATTCTTCTGTGTCCACTGCCTGCTGTTGTGAATCTGGCTGATGAATTGCTAATAAATGCGCTATATTATGGCGTTGTGCAGCCCGTAGTACGGATAAATTGTCATCAATAAATAGGCTGTTTTCAACTTTAAAATCAATTATTTGCTCTAATTTATCCCAAAAACCATCCTCTTCTTTTGCAATGCCAATAGCATGTGAGGTGATGATGTTATCAAAGTATTTTTCAATGGCTGCGTGCTGAAATTTAATGTCAACGGTTTTAGGATGGGCATTGGTTAGCAGTATAATATGCTTTTTTTGTTGGCGTAAAAAATCAAGAAATGGCTCAACATTGATGCGTATTTTTATGCGCTCTGACACTTCTTGTTTTAGTGCAAGAATATCCAGATCAAGCTGTTTGCTCCAGTGATCAACGCAATACCAGCTAAGTGTGCCCTTAATTTCCCCATAGTGCGATACCAATAAATTTTTGGTTTCCTCTGGCTTTAGCTGATGCTTTTCAGCGTAACGCTTGGGGACAACATCAAGCCAGAAATGGTTATCGTAGTGTAAATCCAGTAAAGTACCGTCCATATCAAGAAATACGGTGTGGATGTTTTTCCAATCGATATAAATTTTATTTGGCATATTATTGTCTCAGAGGTGCTATTACATTTCTCACTTAATTGAAGAGGAAGTGGGTCTTTAGGCTCACTACTCCCCAATACCTTTAGGTGAGGCTTATTCTCTCTAGCGTGGAAACGAGGAAATTTTGTCTTGATGACTGAAAAGCTGAAGCTTTCACTCCTTAGGAAAGCAAAATTAAAGCATCGCCCCCATACTAAAGAATTTTTTTTAATAAGATAATTAATTTATGAATGCAGAACTAAACGAACTACTACCCATATTATTGCCAGAAACCAAACGCATTGCGATAGAAGCGGGTAAAAAAATCATGCTTATCTTCAACCAAGATTTTCAGGTTGACTATAAAGAGGATACATCACCTGTCACAGAGGCTGATTTAGCCGCTAACTCTTATATTATTGAGGAGTTAAAAAAGTTATCTGGCGACTTTCCCATTCTTACCGAAGAGGAGGCGAAGCTTTCTTTTGCTGAGCGCTCAAGTTGGGAAACTTACTGGTTGGTCGATCCTTTAGATGGTACGAAAGAATTTATTGAGCATGAAAATGGATTTACGGTTAATATCGCTTTGATTCATCAGCATAAACCAGTTTTGGGGGCGATTTATGCACCTGTGTTTGAGACCAGTTATTATGCTTGCCAAGGACAGGGAGCGTTTAAAGAGAGGAATAATGAAGAGCAGGGGAAAAAAATTACTGTTCGCGCCTTAACAGAGAGACCTATATTGGCGGTAAGTCGCTCTCATGCTAAAGGTGATTTATTGGCATTTATAGAGAATATCGGTGAGCATGATATTATCCGCACAGGTAGCTCGCTAAAAATGTGCTACGTGGCGGAAGGAACGGCTGATCTTTATCCTCGTCTATGGTTAACCTCAGAATGGGATACAGGTGCGGCGCATTGTATCGTTAATGAAGCAGGCGGTCGTTTAGTGCAAACGGATATGACTCCCTTGTTATACAACACGAAAGACTCATTGCTTAATCCCTATTTCTTTACAATCGGTGGTAATGATCACGATTGGATGCAGTATTTACCTGAGAAAAAAAGTATGAAGCTTCCCGCTATCCATGAAGAAGTCCCGCTAGCAAAAATCAAACAAATTTGTGAATTTTACAATTTGCCTGATTTATGGAAGAAAATTAAAAAAGATCCACCCGCTTTAGCCTTCTCTAGCGATGGTTGCACTCTATGGCCTGATAGTACAGGCGGGAAAAATATCTATCCTGCCTGTTTTTTGCATGATTT
>DRMS01000216.1 GCA_011322515.1 Leucothrix mucor | reverse complement strand
AACCAATGCGTAGATATTTATTAATGATTTATTTGCTTGCTTTTTATAAAGATTAACAACACGGCGACCTATATCACCGCAACCTATAATCCAACGTTTATTTGTCATTACTGTCGCTACCGATTTAAGAACATGAATGAATAGAAGAAAAAGCTGAAGCTTTCATTCCTAGGAGTGAAAGCTTCAGCTTTTTCGTAAAATACACACACCTTAATAACACACCGCATTTTTCACCACAAAATAAGCAGGCTCTTCATAAGGATGCGCCTGTATTAATGCAGAAACTGCCTTATCCAACACCTGTTTAACACAAATCATTTCAACCTTATACTCATCAACAATTTCCAACTTATCCTCTTCACCAATAAATGGCTGACTACCTTGAACGGGTTTAAACTGCCCTTGCCCCAAGGTTTGCCATGCGCATTGTTGATAATCTCCAAGCTTTCCCGCTCCTGCTGCAAATAGTGCATTTTTAACTCTCTCACAATAATCTGCGGGAACATAAAATATTATTTGATAGTGTGCTTTGTTCATCTTAGCGCATATACTCCGATTCGACTTAAATCTGTGTAAAGTATGAATTATGAAGCAAACTAAACAAAAAATTCAAGGTGTTAAATATCGCGGTGCAGCTAAGGTTGCGCGTATTCCTATCAAGGTTATTCCTAGCACTGAAGTTAAGCGCAAGCCCGCATGGATTCGCGCCAAAGCACCCACGACACCTGAGGTAAAACAGTTACGCAAGATTCTACGAGAGCAAAAGCTGGTGACGGTTTGTGAGGAGGCCGCTTGTCCTAATCTTGGCGAGTGTTTTACTAAGGGGACGGCTACTTTTATGATTATGGGTGATATATGCACACGCCGCTGCCCTTTTTGTGATGTGGGGCATGGTCGCCCTAATCCTTTGGATACCAATGAGCCTCAGAGCCTCGCAGAGACTATTCAGGCGATGAAGTTAAAATACGTTGTGATTACCTCGGTTGATCGTGATGATCTACGGGATGGTGGTGCGGGGCATTTTGTTGACTGTATTCGTAACGTACGTGAACTTAACCCTGAAATCCGTATTGAAATACTAACGCCTGATTTTAGAGGGCGCATGGACAGTGCGCTTGAGATTATGAGCAAATCACCTCCTGATGTGTTTAATCACAATCTAGAAACCGTACCACGCCTGTATAAAAAAGCACGCCCAGGAGCAGACTATCAATGGTCATTAGATCTTATTAAGCGTTTTAAAGCAATGTATGCAGATATACCAACTAAATCTGGCTTAATGCTGGGCTTAGGAGAAGAGTTGCAAGAGGTAGAAGTGGTGATGCAAGACTTACGTGATCACGGCTGTGAGATGCTGACATTAGGGCAATATCTACAACCCAGTCTTGCTCATCTTGCTGTTGAGCGCTTTGTGACACCTGATGAGTTTAAACAGATGGAACAGCTAGGATACGCGATGGGCTTTACCCATGTTGCTAGTGGGCCAATGGTGCGCTCTTCTTATTATGCAGATGAGCAAGCTGGATTTTAATGCCATCAAATTCCCGATAAAAAATGTGTCAGTAATGAAATGATAATCGCTAGACTAAATTTTATCTATATACCAATAAATAATAATTATCAGGATCTATAAAAAAATAAATTTACTTATTTTTTATGCTGTTATTGCTTATTTTATAGATATGAAAAAGGTTTAAATTATTAATCTAGATGGCTGATTATTCTTAACTAATTGCTAGTTTTAAAAATATTAGCCATTTCTTATTAAGACTAAAAAAATAGATTCCAAATAATAATATTGAATCTACATGGATAAACGGACTTAACAATTACCCTTCATTGTATTAGTATAAATGACAAGAGCGGACACTGGGTTGTTTGTTGGTTAGGCGGGAAATCCCTTGAGCCTAATTAAGAATACAGGGGTCTGATGAATGTTTTGTGTGCATGACCGCTACGGCGGTAAGCCTAACGAATATTACGACGACACCCACTTGAACCTTGCTGGTTCAAGGTCAATGCCTCACTAACGGCAATTTGGTTTCGCTCTATTTATTTCTTCTTTTT
>DRMS01000215.1 GCA_011322515.1 Leucothrix mucor | reverse complement strand
GGTTAGTTTTTGGCATTTTTCAAATGCAATGATCGCATCATCAAAATAGGTCAGCAAGTTCGGGAGTGTTTTCTTGATCAGAAGCGCTTCTTTAGCGATCTTTTGGCTACCAATTTAACATGGGACAGTTGCTTAGCTGGAATTGTAGGTCAGGTTAGATTTTTTTGCTTGCAAAAAAACGTAACCCGACAAGGATTGTTCAACTTGCTGGGTATTGCATCGGGTTACGTTACCTCGCTACGCTTGATAAGCTAACCTGACCTACGCAGGATTTTTCCCGCCTTAAATTGGTAGCCTCAATGGCAAGTGCTGAACGGATTTCAAGCGTTAAATCTTGACGACGTATAAACTTAGGTGCGCTTGGAAAGGAATATATTTCCTCAGGTGATTGTGTTTTTTGCTATCATTGTTAAAGTGCCTCTGTGTGAATTGCTATGCTTAGCTAAAAGTACTCTATAGACATTCATTTATTAAATTTCCGCACCCTTCGACTCCGCTCAGGGAGCTGTACCCTGAGCGGAGTCGAAGGGTGCAATTATTTATGTGAAAAACTATAGTTTAGAAAAAATCAGAGTATCATTGTGATATGGAGGCACTTTTATTCATAAAGTGTTAACTGGGGAATGAAGGATGCCTCTCCCCCCCAAAAAAAAAATTATTAGGAGTAATTATGAGAATTCTGGAAGAAGCGCTTACCTTTGATGATGTTCTTCTTGTGCCAGCTCATTCCAATGTTTTACCAATAGATGTTGACTTGAGAGCCCCATTGACTAAAAAAATAACTCTGAATATCCCCTTTCTATCTGCAGCGATGGATACTGTAACAGAGGCTAAATTGGCGATTTCATTAGCGCAGGAAGGCGGCTTGGGTATTGTGCATAAAAATATGACCATTGATGCACAGGCAAATATTATTTCTACCGTTAAGCGTTTTGAAAGCGGTATTATTAAAGAGCCGATTACCACTAGCCAAGATGTGTCCATTGCTGAAGTGATGGAAATTACCAAAAAACACAATATCTCAGGTGTGCCTGTGGTTAATGGTGAAGATTTGTTGGGTATTGTAACCAGTCGTGATTTGCGCTTTGAAACCCGTTTTGACCAGCCAGTGACTTCGGTTATGACACCTAAAGACAAGTTGGTAACGGTAAAAGAGGGGGCTAGTAAAGATGAAATCAAAGCGTTACTGCATAAGCATCGTATTGAAAAAGTGTTAGTGGTTAATGATGATTTTCAACTACGTGGTTTGATTACCGTAAAGGATATCCAAAAATCAAGAGACTTCCCTAATGCCTGTAAAGATGAGTCAGGAAGTCTACGTGTAGGTGCTGCCGTTGGCGTAGGGCATGGAACGGCTGATCGTGTGACCGCATTGGTTGCCGCAGGGGTCGATGTGATTGTGGTTGATACTGCTCACGGGCATTCACAAGGTGTTTTAGACCGTGTTAAATGGGTGAAGGATACTTTTCCGCAGGTTGAAGTTATCGGTGGCAACATTGCAACTCCAGAGGCAGCATTAGATTTAATAAAAGCAGGTGCAGATGCGGTAAAAATAGGAATCGGTCCTGGTTCTATTTGTACCACACGCATGGTGGCAGGTGTAGGTGTACCGCAAATATCAGCGATTATGAATATAGCTAAAGCACTAAAAGAAAGTGGTGTGCCATTGATTGCGGATGGTGGTATTCGCTTCTCGGGTGATGTTGCAAAATCACTAGCAGCAGGTGCGCATTGCGTTATGTTAGGTGGAATGTTTGCAGGTACTGAAGAAGCACCTGGTGAGGTGATTATTTATCAAGGGCGCTCTTATAAATCCTATCGTGGCATGGGATCATTAGGTGCAATGGTAAAAGGCTCAAGTGATCGTTATTTTCAGGAGTCAGAAAATGCAGTGGATAAGTTAGTGCCAGAAGGAATTGAAGGGCAAGTCCCCTATAAGGGAATGCTCGCACCGATAATACACCAGCTAACAGGTGGTATTCGTTCTAGTATGGGCTATGTAGGTTGCGCTACATTAGAAGAGATGCGCTCCAAGCCATCTTTTGTACGCATTACAGGTGCAGGAATGAAAGAATCTCATGTGCATGATGTGACGATTACTAAAGAAGCGCCTAATTATCATAGTTAAAAAATGCAAGAGAAGTTTTCTCGCAAAGAGGTTATTTTCAATATCATAAGCAGGGGGCTACCAGTTTGGTGGAACAGTTAATGTTTTTGCTATTCGTCCGCACCCTTCGATAAGCTCAGGAAGCGGTGTCTTGAGTCTACCGAAGGGCTAGTTCCCTGAGCTTGTCGAAGGGTACGGGCTGTTTGCTATGACTTTTTTACTTGTCCCGCCTTAAGTTGGTAGCCTACAAGGGTACACTATGAATTATAGACAAATTTTCTTTAATCCAATAAAAATAGCCATTACTCTATTAAGTTTTTTTGCCTTGTCCTGCTCTTATTCTGGGGTATCAGAAGATGTTTCCGCATGTGATTATTATGCACAGAGTGCGGTTAAGCAATATAGGCAAAATCTGCAATCTAACTGTGGGTTTAAAGGTCTGCGCTGGAGTGGTGATCAAAAAGGGCATGCAAAATGGTGCTCTACGGTACGAAAAGCAATTTCTGATAAGGAAAAGATAGCGCGGGATCAGATGCTGAAAGCCTGTTTTACTAAAAAATCATCAACGGTGAATATAAAAAATCAGCTAAATATTCCGCAGTCATGCAAGGATTCTAAGGGTCAGTATACGCCAATTAAATCTATTAACTCATGGTATCGCTATAAGAAGGAGCAACGCACTCCTGTAAGAAATGGCTTGATCAAGACTGATTTTACCTATGATCATCGTCCTGATTATATATTTATTGAACAGGATAAAAAACAGGGGATTCAGTTGACCACTTGTGTTAGTCATAACAATACTTACAGAAGACAGCCAACTAAAATAGCCTTTAGCGCAAAAGGTGATTCACTCTCAAGTGAAGGATATGAGATTTCAATGAAGGGTAAGCAATTGCGTATCAGATTTACCTATTTTGGACATAATGAAGGCAGTAGTTTTGCGGAGGGTTATTATGCCTATAATAAAAATAAGCATGTTTTTGAGCTTAAAAACTCAATAAGCGATAGCGCTGGTATCCCAATGGAACCTGACTATAAAGAGCCTTATCCTATTTATGTTCCAAAACCGCCTAAAATATTGTAGGAAACAGCATGCTTGCCAAGCCAGTGATGTTGTAACCTCTTAGGAATGAGCACGGAATAACTTCCCGAAGTTCTAACGCAGAATTTTTATTTCAGATTGGATGAACTCATAAGGCGCATAGTCACTCTACGCAACGAATGAGATCATCCAAGCTGGGATAAAAAAGCAAGTTAGAGATCGGGAAGTTGTTTCGTGCTCGTTCCTTATAATCCACAGGCACACTGTATTACAATGACGACTATTCAATCCCTACTCAAACAAGCCAGCAAACAGTTAGCAACAGTATCAGACAGCCCACAACTGGATGCTGAGTTGCTATTAGGACATTGCCTCAATAAAGAGCAAAGTTATCTCTACGCATGGGCTGAGAAACAGCTTAAAGAATCAACACTAGAAGCTTTTCAACGACTTATTAAAAAACGATTAACAGATTATCCTGTGGCGTATCTGTTAGGACATAAAGAGTTCTGGTCTTTGGATTTAATTGTCACAGAGGATGTGCTAATCCCCAGACCTGAGACGGAATTATTAGTTGAGATAGCATTAGAAAAAATCCAATCAATAATAGCACCTAAAATACTTGATTTAGGGACGGGTACAGGCGCGATTGCCTTGTCAATCGCTAGCGAAAGAGCGGATGCGCTGGTAATGGCAGGTGATTACTCCGAGAAAGCACTAACTATTGCTAAGCAAAATGCACACAAAAATAGTATTAACTCAGTAAATTTTATACAGTCTGATTGGTTTGCAGACATAGTTGCAGAGCAATTTGATCTGATTGTTTCCAATCCACCCTATATCAAATCAAAGGATCCTCATTTGCAACAAGGTATACGCTATGAGCCACTACAGGCGTTAGTAGCAGGTGAAACTGGGCTGGATGATATTAATACGATTTTGGAGTCTGCCCTAGATTATATGCGTGATGGTGCATGGATACTTATTGAACATGGTTATGACCAAGGTGATATTGTGCCAACACTAATGAAAAATATAGGTTTGCAACAGACTGTTTGTATTAAAGATTATAGTAAAAATAACCGATTAAGCATGGGAAGAAAAATATGATTATTATGTACGGCATAAAAAACTGCGACACCATCAAAAAAGCCCGAAAATATCTAGAGTCTCATAATATTGACTATATATTTCATGATTTTAGAATAGATGGTATTAATGAAATCCAATTGCGTGCATGGGTTAAAGAGCTAGGCTGGGAAAAACTACTCAATAAGCGCAGTACTACATGGCGGAATCTGCCTGATGAGACCAAAAAAAATATGGATGAAATCCTTGCCTTAGTCGTAATGGAAGATCAGCCAACAATTATCAAGCGCCCTGTGCTAGAAATGGCAGATAGGGTGATGGTTGGATTTTCTGAAAAGCAATATGATGAAGCATTTGTAACTAGCAACTGAGATTGTTAAGTAGGAGGTTATAATAAATCTTGACTAATACACTAGGTTTTTTAATACTACCTACTAAACCAGTCGGTTATTTTCGTCGCATAATACTTCCCCAAAAGAAATTTATGACATCTAACTCCTGCAAATAATCGTAAGTAGAAAGTCAGAATAAATCTCACACAATAAACCAGCAGAATGTTAGGTTCATTATGTCCTTCTATTTATAGATAAAATATCTCAGCAGAGTTAAATATAACCGACCCTCTTCCAAATATCGGAAAAATGAAAATGAAACTATCAACAAAAAGCCGTTATGCCGTAACGGCAATGATGGATTTAGCAATCCATGATCGGGAAAAACCTGTAACATTGTCTGATATATCTCATTGCCAAGGGATATCTCTTTCGTATTTAGAACAATTATTTGCAAAGCTACGTAAGGCAGGTCTTGTAGAAGGAGTGCGCGGACCAGGAGGTGGCTATCGACTTGGAAAACCGTCTTACCAGATCAGTGTTGCAGATATAATTTTTGCAGTGGATGATTCACTCGATAGCACTAAATGCAAAGGCAATAAAGACTGTAATGGCGGTAATAAATGCTTAACTCATAAGCTATGGGCTGATTTGAGTGATCGATTATTTGAATTTTTGAATGGGATTTCCCTTTCGGAATTTGTTAGCCGTCCTGAGGTACTCCAGATATCACAGCGTCAAGACACCACTGCTAGCCGTATTGCTAATATGTTTCCTCCCCACGCTAGTATATCAACCAACTCAAAGCATCAATATCAATAATTTAGTTAAATCAGACACTGAAGATCATCAGTATAGGTTGAATGCTGGTGAACTTTCAGTGTTGGGTGTATCTGCAATAAAGTCAGGCACCCTAGATTCCTGTCATTAGTATAAGTTGCGCCTGTATCAATATAAAAAACATTTTCTCTGCGTAATGGTTCTTTATGTGGCGTATGCCCCATTACCGCTAGCTTAATCCCCTCTATAGGGGATGTCGAATTTGTTCTACGCATATTTTTATGGCGTTGGCGTGACCATAAAACATAACTTTTAAGGTCATCATCTGTTGATATTGTCCTCACAATATCAGACCAATGCTTTTCTGTAGGAATATCAGCATGCGCAACAGCAATACTTCCTATTGCTGTTTCAATTTCAAATAAATAAGGCAATTTAGAAATTTTATGATGAATTTCATCTTGCGCTTTTTTAGAAAGTTTCTTCCACCAAGCACCGCCATTATATTTTGTCCAATTATGCAAAGTATGTGCGGATACTCTTGAGTCAAGCAACATGCTTTCATGATTTCCCATAACAGAAAAGAACCAAGGTTTGTTAAGAAACTCAAGCACTCGATGCGATTGGTCACCACGGTCTATTAAATCACCAACTGAAAATACTCTGTCTCGGTTTGGATTGAAGGAGATTTTTTCCAACAACTCCTCCAGACTATTAAACATCCCATGTATATCGCCTACCACAAAGTCGCACCCTGTGCGATTTACTGGAAAAAATTTAAATAGAAAATTTTGCATAAAAATACATTAGCCCTGAAATTTATAAGTAGGTGGACATAATAAATCTAACAAAATTTGCATAGGATATTTTTTAAGCTTCAAGGTATTATTGAGTTGCATAGTAGGCTACGTAGTCCATAGGAAATGCCTTTAGAGTGCAATAATAACGCAGAAGATCAGAAAATAAATTGCTACGCTCCCATTTTTGGGGGGGGTACAAGCAAATGTTAGATTTAGGAAGTTCCAAGTAGTGAATTTACCTATACTGCGCTGATTTTTTGTTCCTGATTGGAGCATCTCAAGAGGCGCATAGTTGCTCTACGCAACGATTGAGATGATTCAAGCAGGAGCAAAAGAGCAAGTAAGATGGGTAAAATCATTACTTGGAACTTCCTTATTGGGCTACCAGTTTAAGGCGGGACAGTTAATGTTTCTGCCTATTCACCCGCACCCTTCGACAAGCTCAGGAAGCGGTGTCCTGAGTCTACCGAAGGGCTAGCTCTCTGAGCTTGCGAAGGGTGCGGGTTGTTTGCTATGACGTTACTTGTCCCACCTTAAGTTGGTAGCCCCTTATTGTATCTTCTGACTTAAATACAATAATCTTTTGATGCGTAATTGAGCAATATTAGGGCTCAATAAACTATATATAATGAAAAAACACATGAACCGACAACAAATTCTTAAGCTTCAACCGCAGTTACAATTGCTATTACAATACCTGCAAATCACAAATATCTTTTTAATTGTTTTAGTTATTATACTGTACTCTATTTCCATTTACTGTTTACTTAAAGAGCAAATGGTAGCAGCAATCAGCCTAGCAACCTTTGCTGCCATAATCTTTCACTTATCACAAAAATACACACTATCAGTGGTAAAGCGGTGGTTATTTAAAAATAATAAAAACAGAGAGATGCTGAGCTTTGTTGATAAAGAAATTGAAGTAATTGTTAAGAAAAAGCGACCTAATAGCAAAAAGAGTAATGCGCTAAAAGAATTTGTTGTACTACTAGAGAAAGCACTCAAGGTAATTAATAGTAAAAACTAGGCATCTTTAGCCGCTTCACTGATCTCCTATAGAATAAAATTATTTCAGCTCTTTAGTTTCCTCATTCCTAAATACTAGGTTCTGTTGACATTTGGCTATACCTTCACTTCTTAGTCGATTCTTTGCTTTTATTAAGGCAAAAAACAGGCGCATAGCAGGGCTACGCGGTTAGTTTTTAACACAGAGAGAAGGAAAAAGCACCTAGAAGAGAAGATAATCATCAAATGTCAATAGAGGCTACCAATTTAAGGCAGGACAAGTAACGTCATAGCAAAAACCCGCACCCTTCGACAAGCTCAGGGAGCTAGCCCTTCGGTAGACTCAGGACACCGCTTCCTGAGCTTGTCGAAGGGTGCGGATGCGGACGAATAGCAGAAACATGAACTGTCCCGCCTTAAACTGGTAGCCTCAATAGAGCTTAATTTCCTGTAATATATTTTGATCTAATTTCGACTTTTTTGCCAATTCAGCAATACTTAAACCAAGCTCAGGATGAATAAAATCAGCCGCTATCTCAGCCAATGGATACAATACAAAGGGGTATTTAGTAACCTCTGCGCGCGGTAAATCAATCTCAGGCTGTAAGATCAAATCATTATAAAATAAAATATCCACATCCAATGTTCGTGAGCTAAATTTAACCCCGCTACGTTGACGCGCATGGTCTGTTTCTAAGCGTTTTAAATAACGTAACATTTCTTGATAAGATTTATCCGTTTGCAAACTAGCAGAAAGGTTAATAAAAGAATCGCCCTCAAACCCTGCTGCCTCTGATTCATAAGCGCGGGAAAAAACAACATCAGGAAATTCTAATCTTAACTGTTGCATACAAGAATGAATATTACGTTTGCGGTCGATATTACTACCAATATCCAGATATACCTGTGCTTTGCGTTTGCGGGTAATAATCACCCCGACCTCACGCGAGCCACTCACTGCTTTAGGCTTACCTAATGTTACCTTTACCCAAGGGATCTGCATTTTTTCTAGCAATAACGCTGCAATACGCTCAGCTAAGGTCTCTACCAATTGATATTCACTATTTTTAACTAGCTCCACCACCATTTTAGAGGCGGCTTTATAATTTAATGTGTGCTTAATATCATCACTAGCGGCTGCCTTGCGATTATCCCAGCCCATTTCCAGATCAATATTAATCATCTGGCGTATTTGCCGTTCCCAGTCATAGATGCCAATTAAAGCGGCTACTTGTAAATCACGTACATAAACAATGTCTGTGTTCATTTTTTATTAATCACTGTATTGCTGTAACTAACTTTATTTTGAGATTGATCAAACCAAAATCTTTTAGTTACCTCTGGTGTTATTTGCATGGTAATCCACCCTGTTTTGTTGAGTAACACCATTCTATCAATGTCATGCGGATAAGTGAAACATATTCGCCATAAGTTATTGATTTTGATGATTTCAATTTAAGATGGGACATACTGAAAATGCTACTCTGCCAACTTTTCAGTGTAATTCTGCATTGTAAAAATATATTTGTTCTTGCTCAAAACTAGAGGTGTTGTCCCGTTATCATGTACAATTCAATAAATGAAGACTACCCCAGCAACAGAAACACCAGAATACGATGTTTTAGATTATCAATTAGCTAATTTATTGGAACAACTCAACAAGAAAAAAAATAAACCACTAAGAAAAATAGCCTTAGACATCAGTAAGCAAACTCGTGAGGGGCGTATTGCTTTAGCCTGTGATACTACACTGAGTGAGGAATTATTGGCTAATAAGGTGGTTGGTACAGGCGAAGAGTACACTCCACTCACACTGGATAATCATTATATTTATCTGCGCCGCTATTGGGCTTATCAACAGCGCCTTGCGGATCAAATTAGTGCGCGTTTATCCTTTGTTGCTGAGAAAGATCAACAGAGAGAGTGGATAAAACAGCGCCTAGCGCATTATTTTGTCCAAGATAATAAGAGCGATGAAACCAATTGGCAACAAACGGCGGCTGCTCTAGCGCTTATTTCACGTTTTTTGATTATCTCTGGTGGTCCTGGCACGGGGAAAACCACCACCATTACCCGTATTCTCGCCTTGCTCATTGAGCAACACCAACTTTCTAGCCAGCAACCACTGCGCTTTTCTCTAGCGGCTCCAACAGGTAAAGCGGCTATGCGTATGAGTGAATCCATCCTTGAGTCTATCGAACGCGAGGGTGATAAACTCAGTGATGAAATTAAACAACAATTCCCACAAGAATCCAGCACGTTGCATCGCTTGCTAGGCTATATCCCCAATAGCACTGAATTTCGCTTCAATAAAAACAATCACCTAGCAACTGATATTGTAATTATTGATGAAGCATCAATGATAGACCTTGCCCTAATGACCAAACTATTTGAGGCGATTCCCCCACAAGCGAGCATTATTTTATTGGGTGATAAAGATCAACTTGCCG
Source organism: Leucothrix mucor (assembly GCA_011322515.1). Classification (GTDB taxonomy): domain Bacteria; phylum Pseudomonadota; class Gammaproteobacteria; order Thiotrichales; family Thiotrichaceae; genus JAGLBW01. The sequence goes on along the minus strand of DRMS01000215.1, from coordinate 44 downwards.
CAGTAGAAACAGGTTCTGTTTTTACCGATATATGTGTTACTGCT
>DRMS01000214.1 GCA_011322515.1 Leucothrix mucor | reverse complement strand
GTGATAAAGCTGTTATCAGCAAAATATTGAGTCCGTTATTTTTCATCATTATTGACCTTTTTTAGGCGGGACAGTTAATGTTTCTGCCTATTCACCCGCACCCTTCGACAAGCTCAGGAGGCGGTGTCCTGAGTCTACCTAAGGGCTAGTACATCAACCAGTCCAAAGTGTCTGTATCAGCATCTCTGTGATGATTTGTATCAAGGCACAGTGTGAAGGCAATGGTTATTCCCTTGTCAAGCACTGTAACGTAGAAACAGATCATCACAGGGATGCCCGAAGGGTTGCCCTGTCTGTCTCCCTGCCGTTGTTACACTTCTTGTGAAGGGAATAACCATTCCCTGCGAAGTGTGCCTAGGCACGAAGACAGACAGGACAACTGATACCGACACTTTGGACTGGTTGATGTGCTAGTTCCCTGAGTTTGTCGAAGGGTACGGGTTGTTTGCTATGACTTTACTTGTCCCAGCTTAAGTTGGTAGCCCTTTTTTACTCGTTTCTTGATTTTTTAATAAGCCCCTAAATGAATTAGGAGCTTAAAATAATTACTTACTTGTCACGGTTTTCCATTTTCCTATCGTCTTTAAAATTACGCCATCCACTAATCATTGAGCTGATAATTGATTGTCTTGACATAATATCTTCACGAATAGCAACGTAGATATGAATCATCGCAAAGAGGATAATGACCCACATAGCCATATGATGCCATGTATGTACATCCATACTTTGTCCAAATAATGGAATAACCCATGAGCTAAAGAACGTATTTGCCCATGTTCCAGCACCTGTGCCTTCGCCATACAGCGCAGCACCTGTGATAATCATAAAGATAATGCCCCATACAAATAAGAAGTGCATGGTCAGCACGGCTAGTGGGTTATGACCTTCATATTTACGTGGCTCTTTGGCAAGAAATAGATACCATTTTAGTTCATGGACAACACCACCCCAGAAGCCTTTGCTAAAGATAGGCGGTAAAAATATCTCTCTAGAATGCGAGTTGCCAACGAATGCCCAATAGATGCGTCCTACAAAACCAATCATAAGAATATAGGCAGATGCAAAATGGGCAAAACGAATGTATCCCATTAAAAAATGGTCGCTTGCCTCTCCCGACATAGTGGGTAATGGGCTACCAATAAAATAGCCTGAAACACCCAAAACAAGGATCGCTAAAGCGTTTATCCAATGCCAAATTCGTATTGGCGCCTCATAAACATAAATAGAGGGTTCGCTATGTGCAGCGTGAGTATTAGCACTCATAATAACCTCCTATTTTGATTGATTGGCGTAAGACACTTTGCGAATAATGAAAGCAACTGCAATGAGAATGCCAACCATAATGCTAGTGTGATAAGGGCTAGCGAACAGATGGCTAAATACTTCCGTCGTACTTAGCGCAGTATGTCCGCTAGGGTGAGCACTTGCTTGTGTCGCCAGTAATAAAGCAGGGGTAGCGAGTGATAAATGTGATAATAATTTTTTCATGGTTAAACTCCGCTTAGCGTACTTTTACATTAGCCAATTCTTCACCGTCTTCACTCATCACATGAGTAGAACAGGCAAGACAAGGATCAAAGCTGTGTAAAGTCCGTAAAATTTCAACAGGTTCATCAGCACGTTCAACAGGTGTATTTATTAATGATGCTTCAAATGCACCAATATTACCTGCGGGATCGCGAGGAGAACCATTCCAAGTGGTTGGAACCACGCATTGATAGTTTTCGATTTTACCGTCTTTAATGCGAATCCAGTGACCTAATGCACCACGAGGGGCGGCAGCAACACCGACACCTTTCGCTTCTTTAGGCCATGTTGATGGATCCCATTTATCCATATTAGCCGTGGAGCTATCGCCATTTTTGATGTTATTGATTAACTCATTCCAGTCATCGACCATCATGTCTGCACAATACTCAGACTCTAAAGCACGCGCCAGAGTACGACCGATGGTACTGTTTAGAGCTGTTTTAGCATCAAGGTTTGTGCCTGCTAGTTGATTGAAAGAAGCAAGGCTACGATTAACTTGCTCTTGTACATATTCCACACCTTGTGCATACGCTAAGACATAGCGAGACAGTGGGCCAACCTCAACCGCATGACCTTTCCAGCGTGGTGATTTAATCCAAGAATATTTCGCTTCTTCATCCAACTCTTCGATATTGGTGCTGGTGCCTTTGGCTTTAGGGCCAAGCTCGTAATTTGGCTCAGTAATACCATCCCAAGGATGCAAGCCTTTGCTTTCATCGGGGTAGCTATACCAAGAATGCGAGACAAACTCTTGTACCTGAGCAGGATCGCGTGGATCAATCGGCATTACTTCATCCCAATTACCATTTAAAATAACGCCACCAGGTAATTGGTCAGTCGATTTATCATAATTAATTTTAGGATAAGCACCGTAATCCATCACACTCAATGCACCTAAACCACCTCCCCATAATTGACCTTTATAGAAACTAGCAATGGCAATAACATCAGGCACATAGACATTCTTATTAAAATCTACCATTTCTTGGATACGCGCCATGACAAAATTCAAACGCTCCATATTCAAAGGCGCACCTGCCGACATATCACCATCCATATTGATCGCACAAGGTACCCCGCCGACCAAGTAATTAGGATGTGGGTTTTTACCACCAAAGACAGTATGAACTTTGACAAATTCTTTTTGTAAATCTAAGGCTTCTAGGTAATGCGCTACCGCCATTAAGTCCCCTTCGGGTGGTAACTTATACGCAGGGTTATCCCAATAACCATTTTTAAAGGGGCCTAACTGACCTGACTCCACAAATTTTTTGATACGCGTTTGTACATCACGGAAATAACCAGGACTCGACATGGGGTGATGGGGTGATACCATCTTTTGCAACTCAGAAGTTGCTTTAGGATCAGCCTTTAATGCATTGACAGGGTTAACCCAATCGAGTGCATGTAAATGATAAAAATGTACGACATGATCGTGAACCTGCAATGTTTTTGCCATCATCTCACGAATCAAATGTGCATTTGGTGGGATTTTAATATCTAAAGCATCTTCAACGGCACGCACTGAAGTCAGTGCATGACAACCTGTACACACTCCACAAATACGCTCAACAAATGCCCAAGCATCACGTGGGTCACGACCTTTTAATATTACCTCTAAACCACGCCACATAGTGCCTGTAGAAACAGCATTAACGATCACATTATTTTCATCAAGGTTGACTTCACAACGCATATGACCTTCGATACGTGTGACAGGATCGATCACCACACGCTTACCAGAATTATCTAACTTATAACCATTGGGTGTTTCAATAACGCTCATTATGCATTCTCCTTGTTTTGTGCGCGTTTAACCGCAGAAATTGCCGCATGAGCCGCAATTGC
>DRMS01000213.1 GCA_011322515.1 Leucothrix mucor | reverse complement strand
TCATGTTGTATTCTACTTGTTCGTGGATCAACAGCTAAAAGCACCAAATTGCTTTCTGGTTTTTTAGCACTTGGTAAATCAGAGATTGCCGTCTCTGAATTACAAATATAGCCCTGTTTGGATTGCCGTCCGCTCAGGGTTTTTTGCTTTCTGGTTTTGTCTAAATTGGTTTTCCTAACCGCTCCTTTTCTTCTATTGCTTCTTTCGCCATCTCAATCATTACATTGCACTCAACATTGAATGACCGCCTATTAAAACACGCCCTATCTTTTACCCATTCGCGTAATTCATCTGGTAAGCGCAAAGGATAGGCGTATTGTCTTTTTTTGTACTCATTTATCTATTCCTATCTATAAGATTAGATCACACTATGCATAATTTTAAAATAGATACAAATCCTATCTATTACTACCAGTTGATAGAAACAGATACAGACTAGATAATTCAGATATGAAAAAAGACAAGCAACAAGTAAACCCATACCCCATACGGCTTACGCTGGGACTTAGGGAAAAACTCCAAGATTCAGCCAATAAAAATGGGCGCTCATTAAATGCTGAAATGCTTTTACGGCTTGAGGCTACCTTTAACTATGATTTAGAAAATCCTGCCAATATGGACGAAGTGCTTAGAGTAGAAAAAATTGTTGCTGATACTCTGGAAAAAATGGAAAAAGAAGGAAAGTTATCTTTCAAGAAATAAATAGCTCCCTATTATCATTACTTCTTTTTCTTTTTTTCCTCCATTTGCCTTCTTACAATTTCCTCAATTTGCTCTGGTGTTAATTGATATTTTCCTTGCTGAACTGACTTTGATGTATGATTATTTTGCACACTTCTTGATACTTTTCTTTTGAAAAGATTAAACATAATGTTTCCTTATTGTCATCACGACAATGGTTTATTTTTATTAGCTTTGATGCTCATAACATCGGTTTTAAACTTCTTTTAATTCGCCCCTTTTTAGTTTTTCAAGCAGCGTTAATACCTCAGCCGACATTGATCTATTATTACTGGATGCCCGTTTTTTTAGCCAGTTTTTCAATTTGCTAGGAATGCGGCTCATGGTAAAAGTTGTCATTGTGTCTGGTTGCATAAATAGCCCTATTATTTGTTTTTAAAAGTGTATTTTTTGGCTAAGGAAAGCCTAGACTACTGCAAGGATAGAGAGAGGGGATAGTTTTCAATTTTCGCCCTGTCATCACGACAGCAAGCCATTATCAATTGTTATGATGTTTATAAATTTAGCAAATTAAATATATAACTGCAAGTGATTAATAAAGAGTCAATTTATTTTTTATTACAAATGGTAACAAGTAAACTATTTCAAAGCCGTTTCATTTTTACGTTAAAAAGTGAAAAGAAATGAAACGCGGGAATATTGGCTAAAACGCTGTAACCCCTTGCACTACTCTCCCACTTAATATCTGACATAATCAGCTCTTCCTTGTGTATCTTCAAATTTACTTGGAAATAAAGGGAAGCTGCCACGGCTTCCTTTTTTTATTTTACTCCAAAAAAAAAAGCCCCTGATTATCCATCAGAGGCTTATGCTTTGTTGTCTTGTTTATAGTGTCCACCAATGGCGGTAATATAGAGCGCGTCATTATCAAAGTGGTAAACCACCCTATGATATTGTGTTAATCGCCGCGACCAGTAGCCTGATAAATCATATTTTAGTTTCTCAGGTTTGCCGATGCCTTTGGCGGGGTCATTACGCAACATTTCTTTTAGGATTTTTCTTAGTTTGGTATGGGCTTTTTTATCCTCCGTCCTTAATTTTTCATATTCTGCCCAGCTATCGCCCTCAAAGATCAATAATTTCATCGCGTTCTTTCTCCGATGGTTGATAGCCTTTTTTGTGGTTTTCTCTGGCTTTATTAATTTGTTTCATTAGGTACTTGTTTTGCAGTATATAAAGTGTTTCTTGATGGCGTTCCCAATCATCCGCACTGATTACAACAAAATCTTGACCTTTGCGCCTTGTGATTTTTAAGACATCGTGGGTATCAATCACCCGATCAACAAACTCTTTTAGTTTTGCGCGGAATTGATTAACGCTTACAGCATCCATAATAGTTCCTTGTGTACAGTTAAGCGGTACATACTAACAATAAGCGGTCTATAAGGCAAAAGAAGAATAACCCTTTTTTATTTTGCGAAAAAAAGCCCCTGATTATCCATCAGAGGCTTAGTTAATACTTATATGAGAACCACTTAAGCGACCATTTTTAATCTTGCATAGTAAAGGTCATAGGCTGATTGCATTCTTAGCCAATGTTCAGCGGATGGCTTGTTAAATACTATTTCTAATTTTACGGCTAGATCAGCTTGAATACGTGCCTTGCCATTCACAACCAATGATAATGTTTTGCGACTAATTCCCAAACGGCTCGCGCCTTCGGTAATGGTTATTTTCATTTCTTTTAAAATATCCTCACCTAAAATTATTCCAGGGTGGGCTGGTTTATGCATTGCCATTAGTGATAATCCTCATAATTAACTAATTCAATATCTGTTCCCACAAAGCGAAAGGTTATACGCCAATTTGCACGCACCGTTACCGACCATATCCCTGCTTTATTACCTTTTAACTGATGCAAGGCGTAACTGGGTAAATCCATATCATCAGGAGAAACCGCACAATCTAACGAGGTTAGCAGACGTTGTATTTTATCGGCATGTTCCGCTTGAATACCTGCCTTGCTCCCCGATCTGTAAAAACGCTTTAAGCCTTTATGTGTGAAACTGATAATCATGGCTTCTATTGTAACCTAAAAGGTACAACTATCATAACCCATACTTATAAGTATATTTCATAGATATATTATCAAAATTATAAAATTACAATAATCGCACTATTTAAAGTGCGGAAGGCAAGGAAGGTAGAGGGCGAGGCGCTGGTGATAGGGGTGGTTATTATTTTCTTAGTGGTTG
>DRMS01000212.1 GCA_011322515.1 Leucothrix mucor | reverse complement strand
TTCTCTCCTCTATCGATGGATTATTAAACCACTCAAAATTATTAAGTCTGATTATCGTTTAGATAACATTCAGCCACATAAATTTGGTCAATTAATAGGAGCTATCACGGTCGTGCTTGCATTGGTTCTAATACAATTTGGTTATACAACTGCGGGCTGGATTATTGTCGGCGTATTAATAGCCTTAACCGCAATATCATATGCTGGCTGGTGTGTGGGATGTTATATGTATTATCAATTAAACCGACTTGGTTTAGGTGGTTTTTTCAAGCATTCACCGACAGATAAAACAGTGATTATCGGTGCTCGCCCAAGAAAAAAATAATTCAGAACCATAAATATGGAAGCACTAACGGATAGAGAAAGTACAATTGAGAAATTATAAATGCATAAATAGTCAGCAATTCCTGCTCTAATTTAAGGTAAACAGCAATAGTAAGCCATTTGGTTAAAAACCAGCAAACCACTGCTGTTTTTAGAGCTTTATGTAATGCGGTCTACAGCTTGAGTGGGAATTGCTGATAAATAGTGAGCCTCACAGACTTATGGGTAACGATATGACTTAAATGTGCCGAATACTATTTTAAAAATACCTAATATTGCGATTTTTTTAATGCAATAGAATGGTTTCTGAACGTGCAATAAAAATCCAAGCAATCAAGCTACCTAGTAAAGCAACTGCCCCTGAAACCAAAAAGGTGGTGATTGCGCCAACGGAATCCCATCCATAGCCACTTAATAAATTCCCCGCAACACCACCAATACCAAAACATAGCCCCGCATAAAGCGCCTGCCCTCTACCTTGCAAATGCCTAGGAAATAATTCATGTACTAGATGAATAGCCGCAGCATGGAATAACCCAAAACTTATGGCGTGAAGTATCTGCACAAATAAGAGTATCACTAGATAATTGACAAAATAGGCAAGTAATACCCAGCGCAATGCGGTTCCTAGTAATGCTAAAGCTAATAAAAGCCCTGCGTTATAGCATCTTAGAATACGGTGCATAACAATAAATAGGATGATTTCTGCAATGACACCTAACGCCCACATCCAACCTGTGACGATAGCTGAGTAGCCATGATCAATTAGGTAAATACTAAGGAAAGTATAATAAGCACCATGACTGGCAACTTGTAAAGTGCAAACGACTAAAAATGCCATTACCATAGGTTGGTGTGCAATTTGCCAGATATTTTTCTGAGAAGGTGATTTTATGGGGTAGGATCTATCACTAATAATAAAAGTTGCTAGGCTCATCAGTAGCAGGCAAGTTAATAATATAGCTGGAATTATAGCATATCCATAGATTTCAAAAATGAGTGGCAAGGTAATGGTTGCGATAATAAAACCAACCGAACCCCAGATACGAATATGGCTATATTCAGTGACATGATCACCTAAATGATTAAGGGTTAGTCCTTCAAACAAGGGAAGACAGGCATTCCAAAAGAATCCAAAACAGGTGACGATTAGAGCTATCCAATAATAATCATTCCGAATAAAAATCCCTGCAAAAAAGAAGCTGGATAAAAATGCGGTGATACGAATAATAGCAATGCGCCGCCCACTGTGATCTGCTAACCAGCCCCAAAGGTATGGAGCAATAATTTTACTTGCCATTGCAAGTGCCATTATTTCACCAATTTCTGCGGCACTAAACTGTAAATATTGAAGGTATAATGACCAATAGGGTACGAATACACCCAGCGCAGTGAAGAAAAAAAGATAAAATATCGACAGGCGATAATAGGGATAATCCCTGTCTTTCTTAAACATTTATTAAAATTATTGTAGAGATGCAGTAGTTTGCTTGTTATCCCCCCTATCAGTCACCTCGGGATTTGGCATTTTATCTGCATACCAAAGGCGAGCCCGTAAACCCCACGCGCTAGTAATTCCCACTTCTCGAAAACGAATATTACCATTGGCATCAATAATAAATGAGGTGGGAACGCCTGTGACTCCGTATAGTTCAGCCAAACGACTGTCAGGATCAGAAATGACCGCCCAACTTTCAAGTCCTTGCTTTTTTAGATGCTCCTCAATTTCTGTTTTATCACCCGATTGATAAGCGATAGTCAATACAGGCCAATCTTCTGCAATGCCCGTAATGCTATCCTCTTCAAGCTTACAGAATGGACACCATGTTGCCCAAAAATGCAGTAATACAGGCTTACCGCGATATTTTTTTAGCTCTGTAATCGTTCCATTCATTAACATCCCTTGAATTTCAGGTGCAACACCCGAAACCATACTGCGCTGTTGCCAAGATCTAAAGGCAATAATTAACATAACAATAATTAGAAAATCAATGAGGTAACGAAACCATTTTGCTTTTTTCTTTTTTGGTTGTTGTTCTGTTTTTAGAGTCGCTTGCGCCATTATTTTTCCTAATTTTTAAGTGATAATGAATTATATCATAGACCCTAAGTAATGCCTTCGCCAAAGTAACGGTATTCATCAGTCAGTGAATAGCCCCTTATCGGGAAACAATAACACCCCCTTAGTAATAGTAATACCATCATCAACATATACATTAATTTTCAATGTAAGGAACGTGCATGGAATAACGTCCCGAAGTTTTAACGCAGAATTTTTATTTCAGATTGGATGAACTGATAAGGCGCATAGTCACTCTACGCAACGAATGAAATCATCCAAGCTGGGATAAAAAAGCAAGTTAGAGATCGGGAAGGCTACCAACTTAAGGCGGGACAAGTAAAGTCATAGCAAACAACCCGCACCCTTCGACAAGCTCAGGGAACTAGCTTCCTGAGCTTGTCGAAGGGTGCGGGTGAATAGGTAGAAACATTAACTGTCCCGTCTTAAACTGGGTAGCCATCGGGAAGTTGTTTCGTGCACGTTCCTAAGGTAGGCAAGCGATAACGCATCTACCTACATTTCGGGTTTCTAAAATGATATTACAATTAATAAAATTAGACTAAGGCAATAAAAATGCGATATTGGATAGCACTAGTAATCAGTATTTCTGTTCTCACGGTAGTGACTGCGGATACAGTTTTTAATTGGAAAGATGCAAAAGGTATTGTCCATTATGGTGATTCCCCACCTGAGTCTGTCAAAGCTAAAGCAGTTGATCTTCCTGAGCTAACGGTTGTGAAGGATTATGGCAAACTTTATAAACCTGTTTTAACGGCTAAAGAACGTGGTCTTACAAAGGAAAAAAAGAATAAGAAACAAATCTATACAAAATTTTCTATTTTGGCGCCTAAAGACAAGCAAGCTATTCGTGCGAATAATGGTGATGTGACCGTCATGCTATCACTTAAACCAAAATTATTACCTGAACATACATTAAGTGTGTTTTTAGATGAGAAACAAATGGCAGAAGGCGATTTGCGAATGGTAAATCTCACCAATCTAGATCGTGGTGAACATGAGGTTTATGTCATTATTAAAGGTAAAAAAGGCAAAGAAATTAGTAAAAGTAAGCAGATTGTTTTTACCGTGATTCGTCACTAACAAATAGCTCTTAATGCGTCTATTACTAATCAACTTGCGTAAGAATATGCAAACTTAAACAAGGAAAATCATCATGTCTCAGCAAGCTATAACGACTCTTAACAATAATTCAACAGTAGAGGCAATCAACGCTACCTTTGATAAAGAAATTTTTATTGAGCGCATCGCTTGCCCCCTGCATGTATTTGAATTAAAACAAGGCTTAAAGGCGATTGAGTCTGGCTCAGTGCTGAAAGTAAATAGTAATAAACAGGTGATTCCAGAGTTGCTGGCTGTTGCAAGACAGATTGGTCGTTCTGCTTATAGTGATGCAGATCATACTTTATTTGTGACTAAATAATTTCCTGTTTATAACGGATTCTGTTGGTGACTTTTATACAGAAAGGTTTATCTATTATTATTTCGTGCTTTTCCGTGGTTAAAAAACACTTAATTGCGTAACATCCGTTATCTGTTAATTTGAAAGCACTTGTAATATTTGAAGAAGATCAACAATCAACACTGTTCCCAAGGCAGACCATGAAAACGCCAACCACCCACTGTACTGCGCTGAAAATGTTCATTACGATCACCTTCAAAGCCTTCATCAATATGAATAATTTGTGTAAAACCAGCCTCTATTAATACCTTGGCTGCTTGTAAGGTGCGGACACCACTGCGACAAATAAGAATAAGCGGATTATCCAAAGGACTATCTGTATTTTTTTTAGTCGCTGCTTGCATAATTTCAACCACAAAATCAGGATTGATAGACCAATCAGGTTCATCAATCCAAGCAATATGGATAGCGCCAACAGGATGCCCCACAAATAGAAACTCCATTGAGGAGCGAATATCGATCAGATTTGCATCGGGGTTATTTTGCAGTAATTCATAAGCTTCTTTGGGTGGCATACTGGTGACGTTTTTCATTGTTAGCTCTCTTTCTTAATCGGCATAGCGCTCGTTATAGTCCAACATAGATGCCTCTACCACTTTTTCTGCGTGCTCTCTACCATAAGGCTCGCCAATAATAACAGTGCTTTCTTTGCCAGGTTGTAATTTATAAGTACAGAAATAATGTCGGATACGTTCAATAACAATATTAGGTAGGTCAATTAGGTCACTGGTATCAGACCAAACATGGTCGTCCTCAAGCACTGCGATGATTTTATCATCAGCCTCACCATCATCAATCATGGGCAAGCCGCCTAAAACGCGTGCATTTAAAATAATATCGGCATGGTTAATAGGGCGCTCGGAAATAACACATATATCCAGAGGATCTTTATCGCCTTTGACATCATGCCCTTCCATTAAGCTAGCAACACGGTTACCACAATAAGTTCTTGGTATAAAACCATATAATGTAGGTGGCTGAGATGATGTGCGTTGTGGACGATCTACGCGTAAATAGCCCGTTTTTTTATCTGATTCATATTTAACAGAATCAAACGGTGTAATTTCGATATAAGCCGTAACGACAGAAGGTGCGTCATCACCTATTTCGATACCATGCCAAGGATGAGGTCTCCAGCGGTAAAATGCATCAGGAAAAGGCATTGTTGTCTCCAGTTTAGAAGGGGCTATTAGTCTGTATTCCAGCCGTTAGCCCGTATTGTTAGAATAAAATGTTCTTAGTATAATTTTATGACAAAAAGTCATGTTTTTATGCTGGTCGGCATAATTTACCAGATAAAAAGAATTGTCCAGTAAATACTTGGCAATTAGCCCGTTTCTGGAATGATTAGATTAATAAGTAGAAATGATAATGGCAATAAAATCAGCTGAAATGATTGAAGGTCTATTAGGTAAAATGGAGAAAATAAAAAGAAAAAATAGGGGGTTTAAATGTGATTTGTAATTAATCACATCTCTATACATAGGTACAAATTTTAATTAGTACGCATCATACGCTTAGGTGCAAGCAATTTATCACTAGAAAGCCGTCCAATGCCAATAAACTCACCTGATTCGTGATATAGACGGATTAGCGCAGAATCAATAATATCATCCCGTGTAACTTTTAAGCCATGTTTCATGCGCGTGCTTTCAATATCATTTAAAATAATTTTAGGCTGATTGCTGAGGGCGGTATCAATAGGGAGAAGGATATTATCCAGTTGTTTTTTATCATTGCCTTCAGCCAATTTTTGTAGTTCTTCTAGCGTATAGGTTTTACTGCAATCAAAGGGGGATACATCGGTGCGTTTTAGGCTAGTGATATAAGCGCCAAAGCCGAGAGCATTACCAATATCTTGTGCCAAAGTGCGGATATAGGTGCCTTTACTACAGCGTACATCAAGTACTAAGGTATCGTGCGTGCGCTCTAAAAGAATTAATTCATAAATAGTCACTTCGCGCTGTTTGCGTTTTACTTCAATTCCTTGGCGTGCGAGTTTGTATAAAGGCGTGCCATTATGCTTGAGCGCGGAGTACATTGGTGGAATTTGGGTGATTTTACCTGTGAACCGCTCCAATATTTGCGCTAATTTTTGATCGCTGATTTCTGTAACCGTGGTGGTGTTTAGAATATCGCCTTCGGTATCGCCTGTTGTGCTGGTCTGTCCTAGTTGAACCGTGGTGATGTAGCGCTTATCAGAGTCAAGTAAATAGCCTGATACTTTAGTTGCTTCACCAAAGCAAAGTGGTAAGACACCTGTGGCTTGTGGATCTAAACTACCAGTATGACCTGCTTTTTTTGCATTGAAGATATAACGTGCGCGTTGCAGAGCTGCATTGGAGCTAAGTCCTAGAGGTTTGTTTAATAATAAAATGCCACTGATGTCACGGTAGAAATTTTTGGGTTGTTTTGCCATTTTTAAAAAATTAACTGTCTTTTTGGTCTGACTGCACAGCCTTGTCGATCAGAACGGATAGGTCATTGGCTTTCTGTTCGGTGTCATCGTATATAAAGAGTAGCGATGGCGTATTGCGTAATTGAATCGTGCGACTCAAAGCACCACGTAAGAAACTAGCGGCGCGATTAAGCCCTTGTTGGCATTCATCGTGTTTATCTTGTTGAATGGTGTCAAAATAGACTTTAGCTTGGCTTAAGTCTTTGGTCACCTTGACATCTAATATCGATACCATTCCGACGCGAGGGTCTTTGACTTCATTGCGAATTAATAAAGCTAATTCGCGTTTAATCTGTTCACCAATGCGGTCGGTGCGGGAGTAATCGTAAGGCATATTTTTTTACTAGTCTTTGATTAAAAACTGTAACCATTCAGATGTCCCTGTAATTTGTCGGTTCAAGGCGAAAAATGTGAGTTTACAAATGTAAATGATCATTTTTCAACGCGGAAATGGCAAATTTCAGGGGCAGGTCAATGGTTACTAAAAACTTAAATAATCTATACAGTACCTTCGTCAATTTCTAATGCAGAGTAGATAAGCAATAGCGCACTCACCAAAACTCAAGTGCTTATGGTGAATGCATTTTTGATTTGACGAAGGTAGCGCTATAGTTAAGTTTTTCTTTCCAAGGTGCGTTGTACTTCATAGCGATGGAAGACTTCGATTTGGTCGCCTGCTTGCACGTCATCGTATTTCTTCACACCGATACCGCACTCTGTACCGACCTTAACTTCATTAACATTGTCTTGATGACGACGTAATGAATCAAGCTCGCCTTCATGGATAACAACATTGTCACGTAGGACTCGAATGGGTTCGCCACTTTTAATCTTCCCTTCAATGACTAAGCAGCCCGCGATTTTGCCAAAGCCTGTTCCACGGAAGGTATCTTTAACCTCTGCAACACCAATGAGTTCTTCACGTAATTCTGGTTTAAGCAGTCCGCTCATTGCATCATGTACATCATCAATGAGTTCATAAATAATGCTGTAGTAGCGTGTTTCTACACCCGTCTCTGAGGCTAAACGACGAGCAGTAGCATCGGCACGTACATTGAATCCCATAATAACAGCCTCCGCTGATTGAGCGCGTGCCACATCGGTTTCAGTAATTCCGCCGATGGAGGCTGCGATAATATTAACGGCGACTTCACTCGTTGAAAGCTGGTTAAGTGATTGCATAATCGCCTCCATACTGCCATGAACATCTGCTTTTAAAAGAATATTGAAGATTGCTTTATCACCAGGCTTCATTTTCTCAAACATTTCATCCAATTTGGCTGCTTGTTGTGCTGCAAAATGAGTTTCACGTTCCTTTTCATGGCGTTGCTTAGCTATTTCACGTGCTTGTCGTTCTCTTTTTAGGACAACGAGTTCAGAGCCTGAACTTGGTGTGCCTGATAGACCTTGTATCTCTACAGGAATGGAAGGTGTCGCTTCGTTAATCATTTTGCCATCTTCATCTAGCATAGCGCGAATACGACCATATTCTGATCCACAAAGAACAATATCGCCTTTCTTTAAGGTTCCTGCTTGCACAAGAACACTGGCTACTGCACCACGACCTTTTTCAACGCGCGATTCAATAATCAAACCTGTAGCAGGTCCTTCAGTGCGCGCTTTAAGCTCTAATACTTCAGATACTAGCAAGATAGCTTCCAGTAATTCATCAATTCCTTCGCCTGTTTTAGCGGAAATATTAACAAATACATCATCCCCCCCCCAGTCTTCAGGAACAACTTCATAGTTGGCAAGATCATTTTTAACTTGATCTGGATTTGCTTGTTCTTTATCAATCTTATTGATAGCAATAATCAAAGGCACGCCAGATTTGCGAGTATGCTTGATTGCTTCTTCTGTTTGCGGCATAACACCGTCATCAGCGGCAACAACAACGATCACAATATCAGTTGCTTTAGCACCACGGGCGCGCATATCAGAAAAAGCAGCATGGCCTGGTGTATCAAGGAATGAGATCACGCCATTGTCTGTTTCAACATGATAAGCATCAATATGCTGGGTAATTCCACCCGCTTCACCTGCGGCAACGCGAGATTGACGAATATAGTCCAGCAATGATGTTTTTCCATGATCAACATGCCCCATAATAGTAACAACAGGAGGGCGTTGCTTTTGCTCAAAGTCATCAGTATTTTCTTGTAAATCAACAGAGGAAACTTCTTCATCTTTGGCTTTAACAGATTTAGCGGTATGTCCCATTTCTTCAACGATAAGGATTGCAGTATCTTGATCAATAACCTGATTAATAGTTGCCATTACCCCCATTCCCATTAAGACACGGATAATATCAGCACCTTTAACCGCTAATTTTGAGGCTAGTTCAGAAACAACAATGGTGTCAGGTATTTCAACATTGCGTATAACAGGTGCAGTAGGTCTTTCAAAGCCATGTTCAGTTGACTGTTCAATGACAGGCTGTCTTTGTCTACCGCGTTTGTTCCTGCGACGCCCCCCTTTGATATGTAACGGTTTTCCGCCAGGGCCTTGAGTACGACCTTGGAAAGGCTTCTTTTTAACCTTTTTAGCAGGTGTTGCTGGCTTAGGCGTTGCTACTGTCTTGGGCGTTGTTGTTGGTTCAGCCGTTGCTTTTTTGGTAGCCACAGGTCTTGGTGGTGGTTTGCGAGAAGGGCGACGCTTTAAGCTTAATGCTGCTTCTGCTTTCGCTTTTTTAGCTACAATTTCACGCATTTCTTTAGGCGATAAAGGAGCCGCAGTAGTAGGGTTTGCTGTTGCAGCAGCTACTTCAGACGGGGTCGGTTTTATGCTTTCCTTGATCTCCTCCTTAGAAGCGATTTTTTGCTCAGCGACTACTTTTCTTGCAGGCTTGGCTCCCGCATTGTCTTCCCTTTTTTCTGCTAGGTTTGGTTTGGCAGATGGTTTTTCAGGTGTGCTTTTTTGTGCCGTTTCCTTGTTCTTTTCGACAGGTTTTCTTGCTTCCATTTTGTTTTTGCTAGAGGTTTCATCAGTATCAGTCTTTACTGTATTAGTCTTTACTATTTTCTCCTCTACCGCTGACTTTACAGGCTTCGTTTCTTTGGGAGCCGTAGTATCACTTTCTATTGGTTTTTCAGAAACCTTTTTTGCTTTCGTTTGATCTTTTTTATCTTGGCTACTGTCTTTTTTTGTCGCTTCTTTCGCAGACTGCTTTTGCTTTCTATCAATCGTTGCTTGTTCGCGTGCTTTACGTTCATTTTCAAGCGTTTTAGCCAGCTCTTCTGAACGTGAACTAGGCGCAACGACATCCTCCTCCTCAGTCGGCGCTTGGCTAGCTTCCTCAGTAAGGGCGGGGGGGGTAGGGCGGATAAATGTTTTTTTGCGTTTAACCGCAACATTAACCGTTCTTCCTGAGACATTTAAAGCACTATTAGAACGTTTCTTTAAAGAAAGTTTACTTTTATCTTTCGCCTGTCCTGTACTTGCAACCTTACTTGCGCGAATATACTCAAGTAATTTTAGCTTTTCTCTATCGGTTATACTGTCTTCGGCGCTACTGGCTGAGATTCCTGCATCTTGAAGTTGCTGTAGCAGTACTTCGACAGGAGTTCCGATAACCTCGGCGAGTTTGTTTATTAGTATTTCTGACATCCGTATTCTCTCCTGTTTTTTTAAGCATTCGAACCAGTCTCATTCGAGTCTGTATCTGAATTAGTTTGATCTGCTGGTGTTTCTTTATCTTCGGCAAACCAAGGCTCTCTTGCGGTCATAATAAGCTTTCCAGCCTGATCATCATCAATGCCTTCAATTTCTGTTAGTTCATCAACTGATTGTTCAGCAAGGTCTTCCATCGTGCAAATTCCTTGCGCAGATAGTAGCTCAGCCAAGGCATTATTCATTCCATCCATTTCTAAAAGATCGTCAGCTGGTTTACACCCACCGCCTGCAAGCTCTAATGAAAGTAGTGCATTACGCGCACGACTTCGTAATTCTCCTATGATCTCTTCATCAAAGTCTTCTATTTTTAAGAATTCTTCGACAGGGATATAAGCGACCTCATCAAGGCTGGCAAAACCTTCCTCAACCAGTATCGTTGCTATTTCCTCATCAACATCAAGATGCTCAGTGAACAAATTAATGATAACTTGAGCTTCTTTTAAGCCCTTTTCTTCGGCATCCGCCTCACTCATGACATTGAGGATCCAGCCTGTTAGCTCACTAGCAAGGCGAACATTTTGACCACCTTTACCAATCGCTTGAGATAGTTTGTCTTCTTCAACGCCAATATCCATATTGTTCTTCTCTTCATCAACAACGATGGAAAGCACTTCAGCAGGTTGCATGGCGTTTATTATAAAGCGGGCAACATCTTCATCCCAAGGAATAATGTCAACACGCTCATTATTCAGCTCGTTAGTTACTGTCTGGATTCTTGAACCGCGCATCCCAACACAAGCACCAATAGGATCAAGACTTGGCACTAACGCCTGTACTGCTATCTTAGCGCGCGAACCAGGATCACGAGCACAGCCCATAATCTCAATCATTTCTTGACCAATTTCAGGTACTTCAAGCTTAATAAGCTCAATAAGAAACTCATTAGCGGTACGACTCACAATCATTTGTGGTCCACGAGCATCTTCACGAATTTCTTTTAACAAACCACGTAAACGATCACCAACGCGTGCATTTTCTCGTGGAATCATCTGGTCACGAGGAATAAACGCCTCAGCATTATCGCCTAAGTCAAGTACAATGCCACGGCGATCAGCACGCTTTACGGTGCCGAGAATAAGTTGCCCCATGCGATCTCTAAAGTTTTCCACAACGCGTTCGCGTTCTGCCTGACGTATTTTTTGTACAATAACCTGTTTTGCTGTTTGTGCAGCAATACGTCCAAACTCTATTGACTCAACAGGCTCTTCAATAAACTCACCAATTTCAAGTTCCAACCCTCTAGCCTTGGCGTAGCTGTGTAATATTTGTTTCTCTGGTGACTCAAATTCAGGATTTTCATCATCTAAAACCTCCCAGCGTCGGAAGGATTTGTATTCACCCGTTTCTCTATCAATATCGACACGAATATCCTGCTCCATACCATAACGCTTACGTGTTGCGGTTGCTAATGCTATTTCTATTGCTTCAAATATTATTTCGGGTTCTACGTTTTTTTCGTTGGACATGGCGTCCACTACGTACAGTATTTCTTTGCTCATGGGTTCATACCTAGTCCTATTCCAACACTAATCGTGTACGGTCAACAACATCAAACGGAATCTCGTAATGCTGCTTATCTACTAAAATTGATATATGTGTGTCTGTTATTTTTTCTAAACTGCCGCGGAAGTTTCTGCGCTCATTAACAGGTGTTCTCGTGCGAATTTTTGCTTGTTGACCGAGGTACTGCTGATACTGTTCCTTAGAGAAAAGAACACGATCAATACCTGGAGAGGAAACTTCTAGAATATAAGCAACAGGGATAATATCTTCAACATCCAGTACAGCCCCTATTTGGCGACTAACTTGGGCGCAGTCATCGACACCAATTCCTGATTCCTTTTCGATAAAAATACGTAGAAGGGCGCTTTCTGAATGGGGACGGTATTCATACCCCCATAATTGATAGCCTAAACCTTCCGTTGTTGTTGTGATTAAGTCATTTAATCGATCTTGCACTAAATTATCATCCTATTTGATTTTGTAGCCGCGTCATCTGGTTCTTAAGACGGTGATTTACTTTATTTTAAGCAATAAAAAAGCCCCGTAAACGGAGCTTTTTTATTATGTTAAGACCAGAGCAGTTGTGCCTTAACTGTATTTGGTAGCGGGGGCAGGATTCGAACCTACGACCTTCGGGTTATGAGCCCGACGAGCTGCCAGACTGCTCCACCCCGCATCAGAGGAGCGCATTATAGGGAAGTCGTGAAGGAGTGCAAGTAATTTTTATGCTTTTTTTGTTTTATTTAAAAAATACCATCTCATAAAGATGCGAAACTCAACAAGATTAAGGACTGTATGTAGTCTGCTATCCCTCTCAGCAATACCTTGAAGTTCGAAAAATACACATCTTAATAACAATAGCTCAATCCCATAAATTTTCCCCCGCATGATGCTCAAAGATTTTAGCCTTGCGCATATAATGTTGCACAGTACGAATATCTTGCTTAGTAATATCTGCAATTTGCAACACATCCTTGCCTTGAATGGCAGTAGAGGTTACAAAACCACTGCGCAGACTATGTCCTGAGTATTGACTAGCATCTAAACCAATCAATGCGCAGTAATGTTTAATCCTGCTACTATAGGTGACCGCAGACAGTGCCTTATCATCATGTAAATTCAATTTTTGTCCTCGACGCACGCGTCTAAACACTGCGCCTGATTTAATTTGGCTAGCCGCAAGCCAATCTTTTACCGCCTTAACCGCGCAATAGGGTGAGTCTGGGTGCCCTAAAATTGCTTTATCCAAACCTTTTCCTGTTTGATCTGTCTTGGATCGCTTTAAGTGGACTTTTAAATGCTCTTCTCTGAAATGTAACTGGGAAACGTCTAGTGTCACTACTTCGCTACGCCGAAACCCACCAGAAAACCCTAATAATAACATTGCCTTATCACGTTTTCCTGCTAGTGATGTATCATCAATTGAATCAATAATTTTTTTAAGATCATCAACATACATTGCCTGTTTTTGCTCGGTATGACTGCCTAATTGCCGCGTTACTGCGCGCATCATTTTTTTGCAAACCACTTGATCCGTTGGAGAGTCTAATCCTGCATCATGATGGTAATAACGAATTGCGGCTGTGCGACGACGAATTGTGTTTATTTTCAATCCTTTATCAACAAGATGTTGCAGGTAAAGCAAGATAGTTTGGGGTAGGGCGGGGAGGCTTTGTTGGTTAGTTTTCTTATTAAATAATTGAAAATCCTGCCAATCTTTCTCATAAGCAAGATGGGTTAGGGGAGCCATATCGGCAACCAATGTGCTTTTGGTGCGCTCAATTAAGGCATCTATCTCTTGTTGATCTTTATAGGATCGCTGAGGAAGGGTAGGTACCATGAACTCTTTGCTGTTTTTGTCTGAATTTTCATCTTTATTCATTAGCTTACTTTTCCCCAAAATGAATTGTTGTTAAAAAATGATTATAGCATTAATACAAGGATACTTTACTTTCGAGAATGTACGTTATCGAAAGTAAAGTATTATTATTGTAACTTTTGTTATGTATACTGTACAATGTACGAAGTACTCAACAATAAGGATATCGAATGATCGATGAAACAGAAATCATAGCTGAGATTAAAAAAGAGCTAAGTGGATTGCTAAATAACAGCACAATTAAGACACCAGAGAAGGCAAGGGTGATAGCAGGACAGTTGTTACGTGGTGGTATTCAGCCTACTTGGCGCTTAATTCGTGAAATTTTAGGCACAGGTAGCGCGACTACTTTGCAAAAAGCAGTCAATCAATACTGGAATGAGCTAGGAGGCTATCTGGATAAGCTAGAGAAACGCTCTGAATTACCAGAAAAACTGGTCATGGAGTTTAATAAGGTATGGGATGGTGCGCTGGAGCTTGCTGAAAAAGAAGCGAAAAATCAATTAAAACAAGAGTTTGAAAAAGCCGAACAAGTAAAGACTGAGATAAATAAGACAAACGAATCACTTGTAGCGAAGTTAAAAGAAGAAAATACTCTTAAAATAGAGGCAGAGTTACGACTACAGCAACTAAAAACAGTCCGTGATACACAACAGGAAGAGCTAAATCAATATAAAAAATCACAGCAGATTTTGCAGACAACTATCGAGGACAATAAAAAGGAGTTTTCTAATTCACTTGAAAATCAGCAAAAAAACGATGCAGAAAAATACACGCAATTACAACAAACGTATCATGTGTTGAAGCAATCTTTAGAACAAACCAACCAACAGTTAGTAGCAAACAAAGCACAGCAGGAATTATCTGAGAAAAAAAATCAACAAACTATTATGGAGTTAAAGCAAGATAAACAGCGTGAATTAGATCGCCAAGCTAAACAGTATGACTCAATGCTTAAGCATTATAGTAATGAAATTGGGCAGCTAAAAGTAAAACTAGAAACAACTGAGAAGCAACAAGATAAAGATAGGAAAAAATTGCAAGCTCTGCATGAAAAAAATCTAGTTGTAATGACCGAGCTACAAGCTAATGTTGCTACGTTAGTGCAAAGCAATAAACAGCTAGAAAAGAAAAACAGGGACAAAACGCTGCAAATTAAAACCCAGCATACAGAGCTACAGCAGTTAAATAAGGGTTATGCTGTGTTAGAGGCTCGTTTAGAGGTATTAAATACAGGTAAATAACTCTTTCGTAAGGTTTTATTACTTACGTTTAACAGCTTATTTAACATAATAATCATTATACGAAGTTATTAGCGCGTCCAAATTACCTTAAATTTCATTGACTTCATGAGTTATTGAACACCTTTATGACGCAGTATGCTACCTAGAAAAACAAGGCTGTATAGTTTTTCAACCTATAAAATGGAAATTTAGAACCTAACAAGTGAACAGCTATAAAAGCATTACGCTAAATCTATTCTATAATTTGAATTGCATTGTTATCTTTGCGGGCAGATCCATTTCCTCCTGCATTAACCGCTTTAACCGTAGGTTCTGCGATAATCGCATGTGTGATTCTGTACTCTAGAGTCACCAAGCTTTCACTTGTTGGACTAGATGTTAACTTGTTGTTTTTAATAGTTATATTTTCGATATAGCCATGTCCTTCATTCTCATCTTGGCTAGTCTTAGGATTGCAGTTTATGTTTTTATTAGCCTTATAGCCCTTTTTCGCATATCCACCAATGTATAAGTCACCATAGGTGCTACCTGTAGCATTATTCTCTGTCATTGTGATATGCCGTGTTGCAACACAGTTTTCAGCTCCTAACATATAGGCCCATGATGCGTTTTCTACACTATTATTTGTTATTTTTATATGGTGCGCACCGTCTATATAAATGGCTGCCGCCCAACTTTCTTCACTATCATAGGCTGGGTTTCCTGCGGTACTCATATTGCGAACTGTATTACCTTCAATAAAGCCATAGCGAGCTGCGTCTAACTTACCTGGCAAAATGCGCCCCTGTTTGTTGCGTGTAGCTGATGTACCTTCACCACCAATGGCATCAATGGCAATATTATTGATATTTTGAATGGTGTTATTTTTAATTTCCCAGCGCATAACATTACCATTAACAACGATGCTTTCACTGGAGCCCGTACGCATATCAGAGATGTCATTACCTTCTATAATCACATCATGAATAGCTTGTTTTTTATTATTTCCTGACCCATAAACGGCAATCCCGTGTGCATCTTCGTTACTATCAAAATTGTATATTTTATTATTTTTAATCAGTATTTTACTGATGTTTTTTCCTTCAATAAATAGCGCGAATATTTCTTTGTTTCCTGCTTTATGACCTTGTAGATTCAAGTTTTCAATAATCACCTGTTTGGTATTTTCCCCAATATAAATAAAGGTATCATTTTCAGGCGTTGTTAGCGGCAACATACCTGCTACTCCAAGCAGTTTTGTTTTTGAGCGAAATATTTCTAAAGGCAAGCCGCTAGCTGTGTTTGTTACTCTAATAACGCAGTGTTTATCTACTCCCACAACACCGTCACAGGATTCTATTGCCTTGGCAATAGAGCCATCTGCAATAACATCTGGGGTTAATGAGAAGTTCTTAATCCACTGGCGATCTGGACGGTGCTTTTCAGTCAAAGGGGTTGCACCCCAATCTCCTTTGGCAAATCCTTGTAATGGCATCATTGCGATCATTAAAGTTAAGAGGTTTAAACAAGTTAGTGATGTTTTTTTCATATAAGGAATATTGTTTAGCGTGTCAGTCATCATTATTTCTCGTTATTGTTAGTTATTTCTAAGCAATCACTCTACCTATCTTACTTGTCCTTTTTTGCTCCTGCTTGAATCCTATCAATCGTTGCGTAGAGCAACTATGTGCCTTTTAATAGGCTCTAATTCAGCTTAAAGTCTCATAATATGAGACTTTATTGTCTTTACAACACGATAAAAGAGTTTATTTAAGTGATAAAGACAAAAATAAGACGATGAAATCATAGGTTACATTCCTGCAACAACACAACGTAGTACTCCATAGTCCCATCTTTCTTCTAATGCCATATAAAGTGGTTTAAGTACTTGTTCTTCAGCACTATTTAGTGATTCTGCCATGTTTTCTATTAGACTAATATCATCATCAGAAAGCCCCAAAACATCTTTGGCTTTTAACATACCTGCTTCTATTGCCTCTGAAAGATGTGATTGCACCGTGGAAATTACAAATCCTCTTTCTTTGGCTATAGCCTCCAATGTCATGCCATTTTGATAGAGCAGGAGTGTTTTATTAACGGTATCGCTGAAATTATTTTCTAATAAAGCGGGCA
>DRMS01000211.1 GCA_011322515.1 Leucothrix mucor | reverse complement strand
TTCTAGTTCTAGTGCATCGGTGGAGTCCATAACGCGTGGGTCATCCCATGGAATAAAAGGGAGTTTGGTAACGCGTGAACCTGCGGCGATAATACAGTTTTCAAAGCCAATGGTGGTTGTTGTGCCGTCTTCTGCGGTCACTGCAATATGATTGGCAGAGATAAATTTGCCATAGCCTTGGACGATTTGTACTTTGCGCTGTTTGGCGAGTTGCTTTAATCCACCTGTAAGGCGTTTAACAATCCCTTCTTTATTGCTACGGATGGCATCAATATCAATTTCAGGTTTGCCAAATTTAACGCCATGTTTGCTAACTTCTTCTGCTTCATTAATAATATCTGCGGTATGCAATAAGGCTTTTGAGGGGATACACCCCACATTAAGACAAACGCCACCAATGCTTGAATAGCGCTCAATCATAATAACATCAAGTCCTAGATCGGCGGCACGAAAGGCGGCAGTATAGCCCCCAGGTCCTGAGCCTAGTACAACGACGGTTGCATTCATATCCGCATCACCTGCGAAATTGGCTGAAATGGGTGCTATTGTTTCTGTTTTTGTGTCTTGTATTGGCTCTTCTATTGATGCATTGGCAGAGTCGGTGACTTCTATTTTTACAATTGGACTCCCTTCAGCAACATGATCACCATTATTAATTAAAATTTCTGTGATAGTACCACTGACAGAGCTGGGTATTTCCATAGAGGCTTTATCAGACTCTACGGTGATTAGAGAATCTTCAACTTCAACCGTATCGCCTACCGCAATAAGTACTTCTATTATTTCAACTTGATCGAAATCACCAATATCGGGGACTTTAACTTCTATGATATTGCTCATGTTTTTTATTCTCTTTTTCCTAGTTACGAGGCTCAACTTTATATGGGCTATATTTGATCTTGGGTTACACCAATAAGCGTCGAATATCGGATAATATTTTGCTTAAATAGGTAATAAATCTAGCCCCATCAGCACCATCAATGACACGATGATCATAAGAGAGTGATAAGGGTAGCATTAAGCGAGGTTCAAACTCTGTTCCATTCCATTCAGGCTGCATTTTTGAGCGGGATACGCCTAAAATGGCAACTTCGGGTGCGTTAACAATGGGTGTAAATTTTGTACCGCCAATTCCGCCTAGGCTTGAGATTGTAAAACATCCCCCCTGCATATCCGAAGGCTTTAGCTTTTTATCACGCGCTTTTCCTGCAAATTCACGAATTTCTTGTGATAGTTGTACGAGTGATTTTTTATCCGCATCACGGATCACAGGAACGACTAAACCATCAGGAGTATCAACCGCTACGCCGATATTGTAGTAGTTTTTTAGAATAAGATTTTCACCGCTAGTATCTAGTGAACTATTAAAACGTGGGAATTGTTTTAGCCCTGCAACAACGGCTTGAATAATAAACGCAAGCGGGGTGATTTTAATTCCATCACGCTCCATTTCTTTACCCATTTGCTTGCGGAAGGCTTCCATTTCAGTAATGTCAGCTTCGTCAAACTGGGTTACATGCGGTACAGTTAACCAGCTGCGATGTAAAAATTCACCTGTGAGCTTATTGATTTTACTCAGTGCTTGGACTTCAGTTTCACCAAATTGGCTAAAATCAATCTCAGGTAGTGGTGTAATACCGAGTGGAGTGCCTTGACTTACAGGGCTAATACCACTAGAAAGGGCTGATTTTACAAAGCCTTTTACATCATCACGTAACACACGATTTTTTCGTCCTGTACCTGAAATAGCACCTAAATCAACACCTAATTCACGGGCAAATTTACGGACTGATGGGCTGGCATAGGCTTTGCTAAAAGTAACCTCATCAATATTAGCAGTGGGTGATGGTTTTTGTGTTGGTGCAGGAGTAGGCGTTGATTTTTCAGGCTCAGGTGCTGTTTGCTCCTCAACGATTGTTTCCGCAACAACGGCCACTTTTTCTGTTAGCTCTGGCGGTGCTGGCTCAACTGTCTTGCTAGCACTGACTTCGAGTAGCAAAATCACGCCACCTTCTGCGGTATTATCACCAACAGAAACTTTAATTTCTTTGACAAGCCCCGCATCGCTACTGGGTATTTCCATTGAGGCTTTATCAGATTCAACCGTAATCAGTGAGTCTTCTGCTTCGATTTGATCGCCTACTTTAACCAGTATTTCAGTAATTTCTACGCTCTCAAAATCACCAATATCAGGGACTGTAATTTCTTTTATACTCATTGTGTTTACGCCTGTAGTGGGTTGGTTTTTTCGGTATCAATTTCATACTTCGCAATCGCGTCTGAAACCTTTGCTGTTGCGATCATGCCTTCATCAGCTAATGATTTTAATGCAGCAATAACAATATGATAACGATTGACTTCAAAGTGTTTGCGCAATTCAGCGCGGGTATCACTACGACCAAAACCATCGGTGCCAAGCGTGGTATAACTACCTGAAATCCATTCACGAATCTGTTCAGGATATTGCTTTACATAATCGGTTGCGGCAATGGTGGGTCCACGATGTTTTTTTAATTTCCGTGCGACAAAGGGCGTTTTTGCTTTTTCTAGTGGATGTAAGCGATTCCAGCGCTCTGTCTCATCTGCATCGCGTGCCAATTCATTAAAGCTGGTACAGCTCCAAATATCAGAGTCAACCCCCCAATCACTGATTAGTAAATCAGCCGCAAAGATAACCTCACGCAGAATCGTTCCTGATCCCATTAGCTGTACTTTTTTCTTCTTTTTGCCACCGTTTCTGAGCAGATACATCCCTTTGATAATGTCTTTTTCAACCCCTTTGGGGAGGGCAGGTTGTGTATAGTTTTCATTCATGGTGGTGATGTAGTAGTACACATCTTCTTGGTTTGCATACATGCGTTGCAAGCCGTTATGTACAATCACTGCCATTTCATAAGAATAGGTTGGATCATACGAAATACAGTTAGGGATTAAACCTGCCTGTACCATGCCATGACCATCCTGATGCTGTAATCCTTCTCCTGCCAGTGTGGTACGTCCTGCGGTAGCACCGACTAGGAAACCACGGGAGCGACAATCACCCGCTGCCCAAGCCAAATCACCAATGCGTTGGAAACCAAACATAGAGTAGTAAATATAGAAAGGCACCATATTGATATTATGGGTGCTGTAGGCGGTTGCAGCCGCAATCCATGAGGAGAATGCGCCCGCTTCATTAATACCTTCTTCAAGAATCTGTCCACTTTTATCTTCTTTATAGAACATCACCTGTTCTTTATCTTGAGGCTCATAAAGTTGCCCTACAGATGAGAAAATTCCCAATTGGCGGAACATGCCTTCCATACCAAAGGTACGGGCTTCATCGGGTACAATTGGAACAACATTTTTCCCCATTTTCTTATCGCGGGTTAATAAGGTTAGTAAGCGTACAAATGCCATTGTGGTTGACATTTCTTTATCACCCGAACCTTTTAGTAGGCTATCAAAAATGGATAGTTCAGGGACTTCCAATGGTGCAGCGGATGTTTTTCTAACAGGAAGTGAACCGCCTAATTTTGCACGATGTTCATGCATATATTTATATTCGGGGCTGTTTTCATCAGGACGAAAATAAGTGCAAGCCGCCGCTTCTTCATCCGTTAGCGGAATATTGAAACGATCCTTAAAAGCAATCATTTCTTCTTCACTGAGCTTTTTCTGTGAATGAGTACGGTTCTGACCTTCACCCGCAGACCCCATACCATAGCCTTTTACGGTGTGAGCAAGAATAACGGTGGGCTGATTTTTATGATTAACTGCCGCATCATAAGCAGTATAGACTTTATGCGGATCATGTCCGCCACGATTGAGTCGCCAAATATCTGCATCGGACATTTTCTCAACCATTGCCGCTAGCTCAGGGTATTCCCCAAAGAAATGTTTGCGGATATAAGCACCATCTTTGGCTTTATAGTTTTGAAATTCTCCATCCACCACTTCCAGCATGCGCTTTTTAAGGATACCCGTATGATCTTGGGCAAATAATTTATCCCAATATGATCCCCATAAGACTTTAATAACATTCCAGCCAGCCCCTCTGAACATGGCTTCTAGCTCTTGTATAATTTTGCCATTGCCACGTACAGGGCCATCTAAGCGTTGTAGATTACAATTTACAACCCAAGTTAAGTTATCCAGTTGCTCACGTCCTGCCAGTGAAATAGCACCTAAGGTTTCAGGTTCATCGGTTTCACCATCCCCCACAAAACTCCAAACACGGCGGTTTTCAGTATCAGCCAATTTGCGAAATTTTAGATAGCGCATAAAACGTGCTTGATAGATGGACTTAATGGGGCCAAGTCCCATAGAAACGGTTGGAAATTGCCAATAATCAGGCATTAACCAAGGGTGCGGATAGGAGGATAAACCCTTGCCGTCCGCTTCTTGACGGAAGCTATCCATATCCTCTTCATCAAAACGTCCTTCAAGGAACGAGCGTGCATAGATGCCTGGCGTAATATGCCCCTGAAAATAAATTAAATCACCACCATGCTCAGGCGAAGGTGCATGCCAGAAGTGGTTAAAGCCCACATCGTAAAGCGTTGCTGAAGAGGCAAAAGAGGCAATATGACCACCAAGCTCAGCACTTTTACGATTAGCGCGTACCACCATCGCAGCCGCATTCCAGCGAATAAAACAACGGATGCGGCTTTCTAGTACTTGATCACCAGGATTGACTTTTTCAAGATGAGTAGGAATGGTATTGATATAAGCAGTATTGCCAGAGTAGGGCAGGTTGGTACCGTTATGACGCGCGGTATCAATGAGTTGTTCGAGGATGAAATGAGCGCGTTCAACGCCATCACTTTCAATAATGGCTTCTAGTGATTCAATCCATTCTTGTGTTTCTTGTGGATCAAGATCAGAATGCGCTATTTGACTCAAGGCATTTTTATCAATACTCATGGAGCAGTCTCCTAATTTTTTAGTGGCGTTACAATAGAGTATTTACAGGGGGTAAGTCAAAATATTTAGTGCGTAGAAATAATCAGTATTATTATCATAAAGATACAAGGGGAGAATAACTTTATTAGAAAGTAAACATTTTTTTTTGAAGATGGTTAGATATTAAGTTTAAAGAAAAAGTCTTTTTTAGGTTGAAAATATAGCATTGATAAATAACAGCAATTACCCCAAAGAAGAGCGTTTTAGTGATGTCGCTTATTTAGGAAATTCCAAGCAATGCGTAGTGGTCAAGTCTTTCCATTCGTTTAAAATTAATAGCCAAAAATTAAGCCTTCGTTATGCATGGATATAATCTTCATCGGTTCGTATCCAGCGATCAATTAAAGGCTGAATCTTCTCAGGATACTGTTTAATAATAACCTCAGCAGCGGTTTGAATATTAGGTAGTAACGTTTGATCCCGCAGTAGATCAGCAATGCGAAATTGTAGCTCTCCTGTTTGACGTGTGCCAAAGACATCTCCTGGTCCGCGAATCTCTAAATCAATACGTGCAATTTCAAAACCATCATTGCTATTACGCAGGGCATCCAGTCGTTTATGCGCAATTTCTGAAAGCTGTGGTTGATACATTAACAGACAGTGACTGCTAGCTGTACCGCGTCCGATACGTCCACGTAGTTGATGCAATTGGGCTAGCCCTAAGCGTTCGGCATTTTCAATAATCATTAATGATGCATTAGGGACATCAACGCCGACTTCAATCACGGTTGTCGCAACGAGTAAATGGGTATCACCTGATTTAAATGCTTGCATAGCAGTATCTTTTTCTACGGCGGACATGCGTCCATGCACTAATCCGATTTGTAACTCAGGCAAGTTTTCTTGTAATAAGAGGAATGTTTCCTCTGCATCTTGACACTGTAAGGCTTCG
>DRMS01000210.1 GCA_011322515.1 Leucothrix mucor | reverse complement strand
TTTTCTATGAATCACGAAAAAAACCAAGCCGCATGGATCGCATTATGGCGTGTTTCAGGGGTTGGCTGTGTCCATTATAAAACATTACTCGATGCTTTTCAGACTCCCGAAAATGTGTTTAATGCCAATGCGGAGCAATTAAAAAAAGCAGGCATTAGCCTAAAACTAATCAAAAACATCAATGCACAAACGCTTTCCAGCGCAGATCCTGATATGCAGTGGTTGCAAGCCTCTGACCAACATCATTTAGTGACATTTGAAGATCCTCGCTATCCGCAACGCCTAAAAGAAATTCCCGCTTCCCCGCCACTACTTTATGTTCACGGCGATGCTGATTTATTAAATGATCCACAGCTTGCGATTGTTGGCAGTCGCAATCCTACTCAGGGCGGGCAAAATAATACCTATGAATTCTCAAAGCACCTTGCCGCTACTGGTTTATGTATTACTAGCGGTTTAGCATTAGGGGTTGATGGGATAGCACATAAAGGTGCTTTAGAGGCTGATGGTGTTACGATTGCGGTTATTGCAACGGGTATTGATCGTGTCTATCCTGCTAGACACCGTGATTTAGCACATCGTATCGTCGCTAAAGGTGCGATTATTACCGAGCTACCTATTGGCGTATCACCTCTAGCGCGCAACTTCCCGCGTCGTAATCGAATTATTAGCGGGATTAGCTTAGGCACACTGGTTGTAGAAGCGGCACTAAAAAGTGGCTCTCTGATTAGCGCGCGTTATGCTAGCGAGCAAGGACGTGAGGTGTTTGCCATTCCAGGTTCAATTCACAACCCTCTCGCACGCGGTTGTCATCAATTAATACGCCAAGGGGCTAAATTAATTGAAACAGCTGAACATATTCTTGAAGAACTGGCACCTCAACTAGAGCAATGTCTATTAACCACGACAAAGGCTGACTCTAGTAACGCACATGCTCATGCTAAAAATAATAGCCACACAAGTAGTTCACCGCTTGCTGATGCAGATCAGCGGTTAGTTCTAGAGACAATGGGTTATGACCCTATACCAATAGACCAATTAGTCATACAAACGGGATTGACCGCAGAGGCACTTTCCTCCATTCTATTACTACTTGAATTGAATGGATTTATTGCTGCAAGTGGACGAGGAAACTACACGCGAATCAAGGAAGCTTGATTTCTTTAGAGTTACTTATTGAGTAAACTCCGCTCCTACAAAATTTCGTATCATCTCCACATAGAACCTACCCAATTTCAGCAATATTCATAATACTTAAATCATCCCCCAGAAAAGTATTTTATATGGAAAGAAAAGAAAGCACGCTCGAAGTCCTATTTTATCTTTTTGAAAATTATTCAGATGTCGAGGACGTTAATCAAAACCGTGATGTTCTACACGGCTATCTCAATCAGGCTGGATTCCCTAGCACGGATATTAGCAAAGCATTTGATTGGCTAGAAAGCCTTGCGGATGAAAGTAGGGTCTGCATTAGCACGCCTGATAAAAAATCAGTGCGTATTTTTTCAGAATATGAATGCAACTGGCTAAATAGCGAATGCCGTAACTATTTAATCTTTCTTGATCAGATGCATGTACTCTCAGCTGAAATGCGCGAACGTGCCATTGACCGCGTATTAGAACTACAGGATGATTGTTTCAATCTAGATAAGCTTAAATGGGTAATTCTAATGTTACTCTTAAATCAGCCAAATTCCGAAGGTGCTTATGTTTGGATGGATGAGATTGCTTTGAGTGATAAGTTGCCGCTATATCACTAACACTAGTAATCAAAGACGTAGGTATACAAAGGACAGATTAAGACTTAAATAAGTAGGAGTCGGCTACCAGTTTAAGGCGGGACAGTTAATGTTTCTGCCTATTCACCCGCACCTTCGACAAGCTCAAGAAGCGGTGTCCTGAGTCTACCGAAGGGCTAGGG
>DRMS01000209.1 GCA_011322515.1 Leucothrix mucor | reverse complement strand
TGATGGAAAAGCTCATCAACATTGGCTTTTTCAAAATTATAGCTCGATTGTTCTACTTCATTGCGATGATAAATATCACCATAAGTCAGTTTACCGTTTGCTCCATCCGACCACACCAGATCATAGACGGACTCTGCATTTTGCAAATACATGGCAATACGCTCCAAACCATAAGCAATCTCACCCGTAACAGGTTTACAATCTAGTCCGCCAATTTGTTGGAAGTAGGTAAACTGTGTTACTTCCATACCATTTAACCAAATTTCCCAGCCTAAGCCCCATGCACCTAAGGTGGGTGACTCCCAGTTATCTTCAACAAAGCGAATATCATGCTCTAGCGGATCAAACCCAATTGCTTTAAGCGAGCCTAAATAAAGCTCCTGAATATCCAAAGGAGAGGGTTTTAATACCACTTGAAACTGATGAAAGCGTTGTAAACGGTTAGGATTATCGCCATAACGCCCATCGGTAGGACGGCGCGAAGGCTGTACAAACGCCACGTTCCAAGGCTCAGGACCAATCGCCTGTAAAAAAGTAGCAGGGTTATCCGTACCCGCCCCCATTGGCATATCATAGGGTTGTAAAATGGCACAGCCTTGTTTAGCCCAGTAGTCTTGCAGGGCGAAAATCAGACCTTGAAAGGTTGAAACATTGTATTCCGACATATCTAAACGCTTTTTTATAATATTAAAAAGGTCGCGATTATACGGTATTTTTTTAAGGAGGCTGAAAAAAATGAAGGGATGGCGTGTATTTATTGAAAACTGGTTGTATGCAGTACATAAGTAAGGGAGGCGGAATGTCAGCAGAGCCTAGCAAAGAAAATTTAGGCTACCTGTTTAAGGCGGGACAGTTCATGTTTCTGCTATTCACCCGCACCCTTCGACAAACTCAGGAAGCGGTGTCCTGAATCTACCGAAGGGCTAGTTCCCTGAGCTTGTCGAAGGGTGCGGGTTATTTGCCATTACGTTACTTGTCCCGCCTTAAGTTGGTAGCCAAAATTTATTAACCTCTTAAAATAATAATAATGATTACTATTTAATCACACCCTCTTATCTTCGGCTAAATATTACCCTTTATCCACGTCGTGATCGTTTTATTCCCACTCTAGGAACATTATTTACTCAGCAAACAAAAAAGCCCCATAAATACCCCAAAGGCTGATTGCAAACAAGGACTTACAAAAGCGCATGGACAGCGCATCTTTATTTAAACTATAAAAATAATGGTGAAAAAAGATGAGTGTCCCGACTACGATCAATAACCATGCCCTTGATTTAACAAATGGCTTAACCGCACCTGAGTCCTCATATCTTATTAGTAAGCGTGTTTTTGATATTGCACTTATTCTCTTTTTCGCCCCTATTATCATCCCTCTTATGTTAATGACTGCACTGTTCATTAAGTTAGAAGAGCCTAGTGCTTCAATTTTCTTTTGGCAGAAACGGGTTGGCGCTCAAGGCAAACCATTTAATATGATTAAATTTCGCAGTATGACTACTGATTCAGAGAAACACGGGTCACAGTTTGCTCAAGCAAGTGATAAACGCATCACACGTCTTGGTCGTTTTACTAGAAAAATGCGTATTGATGAATTGCCACAATTATTGAATATTATTCGTGGTGAAATGAGCCTTATCGGCCCTAGACCTGAGCAGGTGTTATTTGTCGAAGAATTTGCCAAGACGATTCCAAATTACGCTGATAGACACCATGTATTACCAGGTATCACAGGCTTAGCGCAGGTCAAACAGGGTTATGTAGATGATGCCAGCGGCACACGCACTAAATTGGCTTATGATTTGTACTATATTGAGAATATTTCTTTCTTAATGGATATTCGCATTGCACTACAAACATTGCACACAATGGCGACAGGGTTTGGTGCTAGATAAAAAATAATTAAACCACGGAAAAAACAGCGTTGTCATCTGTGTTTTCCGTGGTTTATCTTTTCTTGGTATACTCTACGTCTTTGCGAGAGAACTGTTTTTTATAACCTCTACAAAATTACTGCTTCGCAACCCCACTGTCAATCGCCGCTTGCGCAATAGCTTGTGGCACACGCTCACGCAAACGCGGGTCAAGTGGTGTTGGGATGATATACTCCGCACCAAATTTCATCTCATCGTTACCATAAGCGTTTAAAACTTCTTCTGGCACGTCTTCTTTGGCAAGATCAGCCAGTGCTTTCACTGCTGCCACTTGCATTTCACGATTAATGCACGAGGCGCGAACATCCAAAGCACCACGGAAAATAAACGGAAACCCAAGGACATTATTGACTTGATTAGGATAATCACTGCGCCCTGTTGCCATAATAAGATCAGGACGTAAGGATTTAGCCAACGCAGGGTCAATTTCAGGGTCAGGATTAGACAGTGCAAAAATAATAGGATTCGGTGCCATTGCTTTAACCGCTTCTGCACTTAATAAGTTGGGACCTGATACCCCAATAAATATATCCGCATCGGTACAAGCATCTAACAAGGTGCGCTTATCGGTAGTGAGCGCATAGTCTGCTTTGTATTCGTTGAGATCATTACGCTCAGAGTGAATAACACCGCCACGATCTAGCATATATAAATTTTCTTTTTTTGCACCTAATGCTTCGAGCAATTGCATTGAGGCAATCCCCGCCGCACCTGCACCAAGGCAGACGATACTGGCTGTTGCAATAGTTTTACCTTGAATTTCTAGCGCATTAAGCAAACCTGCTGCAATAATAATAGCCGTACCATGCTGATCATCATGGAAGACGGGAATATCGAGTAAATCACTGAGTGTACGCTCAATTTCAAAACAATGCGGTGCTGCAATATCTTCAAGATTAATACCGCCAAAGGTGGGTGCTATACGCACAACGGTATCAATAAAATCTTGGGGTGAATCAGCATTGACTTCAATATCAAAGACATCCACATCTGCAAAGCGCTTGAAGAGTACGCCTTTGCCTTCCATCACAGGTTTACCTGCTAATGAGCCAACATTTCCCAACCCTAAAACAGCAGTACCATCGGTGATCACACCGACTAAGTTACCTTTTGCGGTATATTGATAAGCCGCTTCTGGATCTTTATGGATTTCTTTAACAGGCTCCGCCACACCAGGCGTGTAGGCTAAGGATAAATCATGCTGTGTTTCTGTTGATTTGGTTATTTCCGTTGCGATTTTTCCTGGTTTTGGAAATTCGTGATAGGCGAGCGCTTGTTCTTTAAGTGTATTTGACATGGGTATTGCCTTTTAGAGTTAGGATCTTGGTATTTGTCATTTAACCAATTCTGTAGGATGTAATATCTGAATATTTATAGTTACTTAACTATTTTAATCAGCTCGCCTCTATTTAAACGACCATTAGGATAACGTCCATTCAACAAGCGTAATTGGTCAGCATTTAGGACACTTTTACCAGCCAATTGCTCAAAAGTAAGCCCTGAGGTTTTTACATTACCAACCACAATGC
Organism: Leucothrix mucor; assembly: GCA_011322515.1. GTDB lineage: Bacteria > Pseudomonadota > Gammaproteobacteria > Thiotrichales > Thiotrichaceae > JAGLBW01. The sequence goes on along the minus strand of DRMS01000209.1, from coordinate 244 downwards.
GTCCCGTTTTATTTTTGCTAATTCTAAATTTTAAACCATTGATCTGCTTTAAATACGCATCACGATTGGCAGAGCGAGTGCCTGCTGATTTAATACTTTTTGCAGCGCCTACGACTTCTTGCAGGCGCTTGTCATTACTCGGATGACTAGCGAAAACACCATGATAGGAGCTACCACGACCACCTCGTTGACGTGAGGCATAAACTTCTTGTGCTTTTAGAACACCAATCACATCAATCATATT
>DRMS01000208.1 GCA_011322515.1 Leucothrix mucor | reverse complement strand
TTCTACTACCGCTTTCATTTGCACGTATTTTGCTTGACCTAAGCCTTTATGAAAACAGAATGTTTCTTCAGTCGCCCCCATTAATGCGTTTAGGCTACCTGACTCATCCAGCAAATCTTTAGCCAAATCAACCGCACTTTTGCCTTTAATACCAGTGCGTAAAAATATCGCCAACAACTCTGCGTCGGATAATACATTTGCACCCCGCTGTAATAACTTTTCACGCGGTCTCTCTTCAACTGCCCAATCTTTAATTGACATAAGCCCATCACCTCATAAATTAAACTCTTTTCTTGGTGTCCTTTGTATCTTAGCGCGATATTTTATTTCTAAATTTGTTACACTTCAGCGCATTATGACAAAGCAATTTAATAAAAATATAGTCGTTGGGATAAGTGGCGGCATTGCGGCTTATAAGCTGCCAATCTTAGTACGCGCATTGATTAAAGCGGGCGCTAATGTACGTGTTTGCATGACCGATGCAGCAATGAAATTTATAACCCCCCTCACCTTTCAGGCATTATCAGGCAACCCTGTGCATACGGATTTACTTGATAGTAGCGCAGAGGCTGCAATGGGACATATCGAACTGGCGCGCTGGGCAGATAGCATCATCATTGCGCCCGCCAGTGCCGATATCATGGCGCGATTAGCGCATGGGATAGCGAATGATTTACTCAGCACCCTCTGTCTGGCAAGCGAAGCACCTCTCTATCTTGTGCCTGCCATGAATCGTGTTATGTGGGAAAATGCCGCTACTCAGGCGAATCTGGCTATATTATTACAACGTAATATAAACATTCTAGGGCCTGCTGATGGCGACCAAGCGTGTGGTGAAACGGGTACAGGTCGAATGCTGGAACCCCATGAGATATTTACCAAACTATTGCAAGCAGAATCAGAATTAATCAAACAACACCCCCTCAAGGGAAAGCATATTTTACTGACCGCAGGACCAACGCAAGAAGCAATTGACCCTGTACGCTATATCAGCAATCGTAGCTCAGGTAAAATGGGTTATTCAATCGCTATTGCTGCACGAGATTTAGGTGCGAAGGTAACCCTTATCTCAGGGCCTGTTAGCATTAGCGTGCCTCAAGGTATTGATATTATCAACGTCGAATCAGCCGCCCAGATGCATGCCGCCACCTTGGCAGCGGCTAAATATGCTGATATTTTTATCGCAACAGCGGCTGTTTCTGATTATTCCAGCAAAGATATTTTTAGCAAAAAAATTAAAAAATCAGAGGAATATCTACAGCTAGAACTAAAACAAAATGCCGATATTCTCTCTGATGTCAGCCATCAATTCACTGACTTATTTACCGTTGGCTTTGCCGCTGAAACACATCATTTAATCACCTATGCACGGCATAAATTAGAGCGCAAGAAGCTTGATATGATTGTTGCCAACCCTGTTGGCGAAGGTAAAGGATTTGATCAAGATACCAATCAATTAGAGATCCTATGGGCAGATGGGCAAATCTCATTACCTGAAAAAGATAAGCAGACATTAGCTTACGAGCTAATGGACATTATTAGTGAAAAATATTTTGAAAAAACATAAAGATTATCTCACAAAGACGCAAATAAAAGACAAGTGAATACCTTTGCATCTTTGCGAGAGATGTATTTTTTCCACCTAAGGAATCTAACCCTATGACAACAACACCTATTATCGACTACACTATTCTAGACCCTCGCATTGGTGATAGCATCCCCTTGCCTGAATACGCCACAGAAGGCTCGGCGGGGATGGACTTACGCGCCTGCTTGAATGAAGCACTCATTATTAAGGCAGGGGAAACACAACTCATCCCCACAGGACTTGCGATTCATATTGGCGATCCATCCATTGCCGCAACCATTCTTCCCCGCTCAGGATTAGGTCATAAACAGGGTATTGTGCTTGGTAATCTTGTTGGCTTAATTGATTCTGATTATCAGGGACAATTGTATATTTCTTGCTGGAATCGTAGTGATAAAGATTTCACTATCGAAATTGCTGATCGTATCGCACAGCTTGTTTTTGTGCCTGTATTACAGGTAAAGCTGAATCAGGTTGATCATTTTAATAGCTCTGATCGTGGCGAAGGTGGTTTTGGACATTCGGGTAAAAAATAACCTATTAATAGTCCTAACTTAAATTTCATCTTGATGACTGAAAAGCGGAAGCTTTCACTCCTTTTATCAGAAAATTATTTATCTGAAAAACGGTACCTAAGCCATTAGCATTATGTTATAAACCTTAGGAATGGGGAATATTTCAAAAGATATTTTCAAGGCATATGATATTCGAGGAGAGATAGGAAAGGATTTTGTCCCTCTAGATGCTTATAACATCGGTCTTGGAATAGGCTCGCAACTGCGAGCCACTATACAAAAGGAAGATGGTACTCATCGAATCCCGAAAGTTTTGCTGGGTCGGGATGCACGTATTAGTAGCCCAGAAATAGCACTACAACTACGCAGAGGGTTAATTGACACTGGCTGTCAAATAACAGACCTTGGCATTATCCCTACCCCTGCCCTGTACTTCGCTTTATCCCATCTACACATCCCTAATGGCTTAATGATTACCGCCAGCCATAACCCTGCCAATCATAATGGCATTAAAATGGTAATGGATAATAAACCACTTAGTGCAGAAAAAATTAAGCAACTTTATCAAGTCGTTAAATCAGGTCAATTTAATCTCCAGCCAGAATCCCATCAAGCACTGGTCAGGCAGAATATTCTTCCTGACTACCAACAAGCCATTATTGATGATATTAGATTACAACGCCCTTTGCGTATTGGCATAGACTGTTGTAACGGCGTTTCCGCGTTGATTGCTGAATCATTATTTAAGCAAATTGGGTGTGAGGTTTATCCCCTCTATTGTGAGCTGGATGGGACATTTCCCAACCATTCACCCGACCCAACCAAACCAGAAAACCTCAGCGCCTTGCAACAATTGGTTAGCGAGCAACAGTTGGATATTGGCATAGCGTTTGATGGTGATGCCGACCGCATGATTGCGGTAGATGCCAATGGCAAAATACTTTGGCCTGATCGAATCATGATTTTACTAGCCAATAGTATTCTCAAGCACCACCCTAAGGAAAAAATTGCCTTTGATGTAAAATGTAGTTGCCTATTACCTCAAGCGATTATAAAAGCGGGTGGCATTCCTTCAATGTGTGTTAGTGGACACTCTACCCTTAAATCTCATATGAAGCAGATTAATGCCATTATGGGAGGTGAGTTTAGTGGGCATATCATCCTAAAAGATCGCTGGTCGTGCTTTGATGATGCGCTCTATAACGCAGCACGGTTGCTTGAGTTACTCTCTGAATTTAGCCAATCACCCACGCAGGTTTTTGCGGAAATCCCCGATAGCTACGCCACACCTGAGTATTTATTATATTTCCCCAATGCAACAAAAGCACGGCAAACCTTAGCCATCATTATTAAACTGGCTGATTTTCCTTTAGCCAAAAAGACACTGATTGATGGAATGCGTATTGATTATGATGATTGTTGGGGACTGCTACGCTCATCAAATACAACCCCTACATTGACCCTCCGTTTTGAAGCTAAAACGCAACAACGCTTGAGTGAAATAAAACAACACTTCCGTGATTTATTAGCCCAAATAGGAATAACAGAAAACTTACCTTTTTAGTTTTTATTATAAGTAAAACAAATAAAGTAATAATTAAAATTAATTTGTTTGTTTGTTATATAACCACTATTGAACTATAAAGATAATTTCTATACTGATATAAAAAATATAAAACAAGTATTTTGACATCTTTCTTGACAAAGAATTATTCACAGGAAATCAATATAAGTAATTAATTATATTGATTATTAGGATAATTAATTTCATTAAAACAAAACTAATAAAAAGATAAAATCACGCTCATAATATTATTCTATTGGAGTTTGCGTCATTCATCATGCCTTATACGCCGCTCATTCAATTCTAGCGTGTATATTATGGATAATATCAACTTGGATTCTAGCCCCACACAACAAGGAAAGGGACAGAAAATCCAGCAGCATCTTCATCGAAAATCGCCTACTTTTTCAGCCAAAATAATATCCTTTATTAGTGCGTTTTTAATCCTATCGGCATCAGTTTTTGCGGTCAATATATCGACCATCAACTCGGTTGAAGCAAAATCACAATCAGCCCAAACTAAGATTAAAAAGAAAAAGTATATTAAATCACGAAAAAGTAGACGCTATAAAAGATCACGTAAAAGCAGAAAAAGCAGAAAGCGTTATAGTAAACGCTCCAAAACATCCAGACGCTACCGCAGAAGTAAACGCTTTTACAAAACACGTTATAAAAAATCTAAACGCTATCGCAAAGGCAAAAAACACTACAAAAAGAGCCGCAAAAGAAGTAGACGTAGTAGACGTTCTCGCGCTCGTACTTGTGATCAATTAAGTTCTACAACACTACATCGCAAAGCTGCGCGATACCAAAAAGCGATTAATCATGCAGCAAAAAAATATGGCGTAAGCCAATATTTTATCAAAGCCGTGATTACCGTAGAAACCTGCTTTAGATCTGGCTTGAGCGGCACATCAGGCGAAAAAGGATTAATGCAATTAATGCCTGCAACCGCAAGACGTTTTGGGGTTAGAAACCGCTTTAGCTCATGGCAAAATATTCATGGCGGTGCTCGTTACTTAAGTTATCTGCTACGTCATTTCAGGGGCAATAAAGCCTATGCCGCTGCTGCTTATAATGGTGGACGCGGAGCCGTTAGCAAAACACGTGGCCCTAAATTCGCAGCGGTTCGTAACTATTCTAGAATGGTCATGAATGCCTATCGCAAGTTTAGACCTGGACGTATAAAGGTTAAATCTAGAAAAAGAAAGTCTAGAAACAAAAGGAAGAACAGGTCTTGATAGAGTAGCAAAAGTTGCGAAGACCACACAAAAAAAGGATTGCGATTAATCATCGTCGTCCTTTTTTATATTATATAATTAGAACGTTCCAAGCAGTGATCCTACTCTTTTTATGACTTGAAACTTCCTCACTGCTTTTTTTGATTATTTAACTAGGAATCCTAATGCCAAATTATTGCTTTTCAACCCAGATAAATCAGCCTATTGATGTAGCCATTGAAACCTTAAAAACAACTTTAATGAGCCACCACCTAGGGATCGTCAGTGACGTTAATGTTGCGGCAATCGTAAAAAACAAACTGAATGAAGATATGTCAGCTTACCGTATTTTAGGCGCCTGTAATCCTAAAATGGCAAAAAGCATGATTGATGAAATCCCACAGGCTGGCGCGCTATTACCCTGCACCATTGTTGCAAGAGAAACTGATGGCAAAACAACCTTTGACTTTATGGATCCTGAAGTTGTATTGGGTATCGCAAACAACGACATAATGAAGCGTGTTGCCACTGATGCTAAACAAAGATTAGAAGCAGTCGTGATAGACCTACAAGCACTTTAAAACGCTCTTAGGAATGAAAGCTTTAGCTTTTTCAGCCCCTAAATATAACTAGGCTACCAATTTAAGGCGGGACAAATCCTGCGTAGGTCGGGTTAGCTTATCAAGCGTAGCGAGGTAACGTAACCCAACGCAATACCCAGCAAGTTGCACAATGCTTGTCGGGTTACGTTTTTTTTGCAAGCAAAAAAATCTAACCCGACCTACAATTCCAGCCAAGTAACTGTCCCATGTTAAATTGGTAGCCGCTAAAGCTTTCACTCCTGAACCTTGCGCTCAGCATTTAAGCGACAACCTCCTTAGGAATGAAGAAAGCATTAGCTTTTCAGTACAGTCTTTATTTTTTAAACTTATAAAACGAATCATTTAAATAATCCGTTATACTTTGCAACTCTTCAGGAAACAGCTCTGTTCCTAATTGTGCATCACACATACCGACCATTGTATGTAAACGCTTATAAGAATCCATTTTGCTATCGTTCTTAGGATAATAATCTGCACCATGGCACCTAGCACAATTTGCTTTATGCAAGGCAGCGCCAGAATCTTCTTCCTCGCCCTTTTCCTTCTTTTCTTCTGTGGTAGCAGGTGTGGATGCTTTAGGTTCAGTAGTTTGTGCTATTTTTATTTTTTCTGCTTTTGGAGCGCTATTAGCCTCAGCGGTTGTTGCTGATTTTGGCGAGCTGTCGATTGCTTTTTCTTCCTGACAGGCACTCAGTGCAAAAAAAGAAATAAGTAATATGAGCGGATATTTGTTCATTTTAAGTCCTAGCGTAATGCTGGTAGTTATCTAAAATAGGAATATAGCATATCAACCCGTTCAACGTTCCTATATCAGCGAGTCATCAAGCAAGCATTTTAATCAGGGTTATCAAATGATTCAGGAAATATCTTTAGTTCATCTCAGCATTGCACTAATTCCCGCTTTTATTGCCATTAGTATCATCTTTTTATGGTCACAAAATTACCGATCAGCACTCTATGGCGTTGCCCGTATGCTCACTCAACTCCTAATGATCGGCTATTTTCTCACCTATATTTTTACATCCAATAGCGCATGGATTATCATTCTAATACTGGCTATCATGGTCAGTACATCAAGCTGGATAGCACTACGTAGCATTCCAAATAACCGCTGGGAACTCTATAAATACACCTTTGCATCCATATTAGTCGGTGGAGGCATTACCCTACTGCTCATCACTCAAGGCGTTTTAGGAATTGATCCGTGGTATGAACCGCATTACATCATCCCCTTGGCAGGCATGATATTCTCCAACGCAATGAACAGCGTAAGCCTCGCCGCTGAGCGTTTTTATGCTGAAAAAAGACATAAAGCTAACTACCAGCAAGCTCGTAGTACTGCATTTCAAGCAGCCTTAATACCTAGCATCAACTCCCTATTTGCCGTTGGCATTGTCTCACTACCTGGCATGATGACAGGTCAAATCCTATCGGGTATTTCCCCACTCATAGCCGTGCGCTATCAAATAATGGTCATGTCAATGCTCTTTGGCGCATCAACCATTGCCGTTGCTTGTTTCTTGATTTTAATTAAACGAGTGAAATATTAAAAAACCTTGACTCTATTGAGGAGGAAGTGAGCCTTCAGGTTCGCTACTTCCTAATACTGTTGAGTCAGGCGGATGATTTAAGTAACTTAGGAACGAGCACTTATGAAATCAGTCGTCATACTTGTGGGTAACGATATACCTTCTACCACCCCGTAGCCTCGGCAACACCTTTGCCTAATTCTGCGGGTGAACGCACGGTATGTACACCTGCCGCTTCGAGTGCTGCAAACTTCTCATTTGCGGTACCTTTGCCCCCTGCAATAATTGCCCCTGCATGTCCCATGCGCTTACCTTTAGGTGCCGTTACACCTGCGATATAAGCCACAACAGGCTTAGTCACATTACTTTGAATAAATTCTGCGGCTTCTTCTTCGGCTGTACCACCAATTTCACCTACCATTAAAATCGCTTCGGTTTGTGGGTCTTGTTCAAATAGCGCTAAAGCATCAATGAAATTAGTGCCAGGAATGGGGTCACCGCCAATACCGATACAGGTACTTTGTCCAAAACCAAGGTCAGAGGTTTGCTTAACGCATTCATAGGTTAATGTCCCTGAGCGCGAGATAATCCCTACCTTACCTGCTTGATGGATTGCACCTGGCATAATGCCTATTTTGCATTCATCAGGAGTAATAATTCCTGGGCAGTTAGGGCCTATTAAGCGTAAACCATAGCTATCGACAATCATTTTTGCTTCGAGCATATCCAGTGCAGGAATGCCTTCTGTAATACAAACAATGAGTTCAATGCCTGCTTCGGCGGCTTCTATAATGGAGTCTTTACAAAAAGGCGCTGGCACATAGATCACGCTAGCATCAGCCTGTGTTGCCACCACTGCATTTTTTACCGTATTGAAGACAGGTAGATCAAGATGCGTTTGCCCACCTTTGCCTGGTGTTACGCCACCGACCATTTTTGTACCATACTCAATCGCTTGTTCGGAATGAAAAGTACCTTGTTTGCCTGTGAATCCCTGACAAATCACTTGGGTATTTTTATTAATTAATATACTCATATCTACTCTCCCACTGCCGCTATAATTTTATTGGCTGCATCCGTTAAATCCGTTGCACTGATTAAAGCCAGTCCACTTTCATCCAATAATGCAGTGCCTTCTAGCGCATGATTGCCTTCTAATCTCACTACCACAGGTACATTGATATTGACTTCTTTCATGGCAACCATAATCCCCTCAGCAATTAAATCACAACGCACAATGCCACCAAAAATATTGACTAAAATACCTTTTACTTTGTCATCAGAAAGGATAATTTTAAATGCTTCGGCAACGCGTTCAGCGGTTGCTGCACCGCCTACATCTAAGAAATTGGCAGGGTCGCCACCTTGTAGCTTAATAATATCCATTGTGCCCATTGCCAAACCTGCACCATTGACCATACAGCCAATATTGCCATCTAAGGCAACGTAGTTTAGATCCCATTTTGCAGCGCGTAATTCCCGTTCATCTTCTTGGCTTTCATCTTGAAGTTTAGCTAAATCTGGGTGACGAAATAAGGCGCTACCATCAATATTAATCTTGCCATCCAAACAAAGTAAACCGCCCTCTTTTGTAACCACTAACGGATTAATTTCAACTAAGGATAAATCTTTTTCTATAAAGAGTTTTCCTAGCCCCATTAAAATCTGTCCAAACTGTTTTATTTGCGCGCCTTCAAGCCCTAATCCAAATGCTAATTCACGGCATTGAAACGGCATAACCCCTGTGATGGGGTTAATTTGCACTTTCAGAATTTTCTCAGGCGTTTGAGTCGCAACCTCTTCAATATTCATACCGCCTTCTGTAGATGCCATGATGGTAACGCGACGTGATGCGCGATCTAACACCGCTCCAAGATAAAGCTCACGTTCAATATTACACACTTCTTCAACTAAAATGCGGTTAATGGGCTGACCTTTAGCATCGGTTTGGAAGGTGATTAAGTTTGTGCCTAATAAATCATCGGCAAACTGTTTTGCCTCAGCCGCTGTATCAAATAATTTCACCCCACCTGCTTTACCTCGACCTCCTGCATGAACTTGCGCTTTAATAACGACCTTATCAGTGCTTAAAGCCGTTGCTATTTTCTCCACTTCATCAGCCGAGGTTGCCATACTGCCAACGGGTACGGGCAAGCCATAATCACTAAAAAGCGCCTTTGCCTGATATTCATGTAAATTCATTTTTTATCCTTTTATTAGTACCTTTGCTGTCAAAAACACATCCGCCCTATAGAGTAGCAAAGTTATTGAAATTTTCTTTATTTATAACGCAAACCAAGCAATATCAAACGCGCTGCTTCTTCACGCAATGATTGCAAAATGCGTTGTTCTTCCTCTGCTTTACCAAGCACAAAATTAGCTTCATAAATTAAGGTTTTATCTAATCTTATCAAGCGTTTTTCGCGCTTCTTATTTGCTTTTATTTGGTAGTCAAAATGCAAATAAACCCTATACTCACGCGCTACTCGTTTGTTGGTATAGGCGATAATTTTTTTATCTTCCTTTAGATTACTGATAGCAATAGTCGAGCCTGCCACTGCTGCCGATACAATGCTTCCACCTGCATCAACAATAGCAGCTTCCAATGTTCGGTATAAATCAGATTCT
>DRMS01000207.1 GCA_011322515.1 Leucothrix mucor | reverse complement strand
TACAGTGGCTGTAGATACCTTTTTGATCGAGTTCAGAGACCGCTTTATAAGCATCTTTAATCAATAACTTGTCATCATTAACATCAATATCCGCAGGTTCGCCATCGGTAAGGATGAGTAATAGTTTTTTATCCGCTTTTTGATTACTCAAAAAGTGTCCTGCATGGCGTATTGCAGCGCCCATACGGGTTGAGAAACCTGCTTCCATTTTCGCTAATCGTGCTTTCACCTCATCATTCCAACGCTCACTAAATCCTTTTAGGTGTAAATAGCGCACATCATGGCGCGTATTGGAGAAGAAGCCTGCAATCGAGAGTGGATCACCGAGTCGATCAATTGCCCATGCTAATAGTGAAACGGCTTCACGACTTATGTCTAAAATACTTTGATCACAGCCCTCAGGCACTTCATTGACCGATGCGGAAAGGTCAATTAATAAGGTCACTGCTATATCACGACTGTCGTGTTTATGACTCATATTAATACGTGGATCAGGGGTTGCACCGCTTTTAAAGTCAATCAAGGAACGAATCGCAACGTCTAGATCCAGCTCACTGCCTTCTTCTTGATAACGCACCCGTACAAAATTTTGCGGTTTTAATAAATCCAACACCTGCATTAAACGCTTTGACAGCGCACTGTGTTTTGCCAGTATGCCATCAATTTCACTGGCATTGCCTGAAGGATGCAGACCTTCGTATAAACTCACCCAGTCAGGGCGATAGGTCTTAGTATTATAATCCCATTCAGGATAATGGCGTGGCGGTAGGCTATTCACCTCTTCAAATTCTTTATCTTCAGGTGTTTCAAATTGTTCTTCTTCATCGCCTTCTTCAATAAAAACCCAGAGGTGACGGTTATCATCACGATATTCCACTTCTGTATTTTCAAAATAGATAGTTGCAGCCTGATCTTCTTGACGACGGGTGCGGGCAATATAAGAAACGGCTATTTTAGCTACTTCTTGAGCGGAGGACTCACCTGTCAACATTAAATCATGGAAGCGTTGTACAAATTCGAGTAGATCCTTATTTTTATAACCATGCTGTGGGTTTTTAATCGCATAAGAGAGCATCGCTAAACGATGACGAATACAAGATGCGTCCGTTTTAGTACATTCCTCTTCATCAGGAGCAGGGTGCAAAGCTAACCATAGTTTATGTAAGCCTGGATATTCTAGGGTGGCGAGATATTCCACCCGTGAATCTTCTAAGCACTCAATGGCAATACGCTGAAACGGGCTATAATTATCCGCCACAATTTTCGTTGACCAGCGACGATGGGCTGCCATATGCGCCAACATAGCGCGATAACGATCAATGCCTTTAATACCATTGTCACTATCATCAAACACATCAGGAATACGGATGCCAACTTTGTCGTAATAAGGTTGTTGCAGACGATTTTCATCCTTAGCCGTGGAGTAGGGGGCTAAATACTCCTTATCTTGCCAGAGTGCCTGTAAATATAAGCCTAAATTACGCTCATTATCAGCAAATAATGTACCGTGACGCTCACGCTGCAACATGGCACGGCTATCGGCAGATTCTAAGGTGAAATAATCAATTTGACGTTCAGGATGATCGTTATAGTTACGAATACCGTAATCAATCCAATTCTGTAATCCTTCAATGGAAACCTGACTTAATAGATAGGGCATTTGCTGTAACAAATGTGGTAAGCCTGGGCTGGGAAGGGTGGTGTGATGCCCATGAATAGAGCCTGTGGTGCGTTCCATCATATCAAATAGCATATCGAGATATTGTTTGATAAGTTCCAAACTACCCAAGCGCCGCGAGGCTTCCCCTAAGGTTGCCATAAAAGGGGGGATAGAAACCCCATTTGGAGTACGCGAGGCTTCCCACACCCCTTGAGAGATCAAGCTAATCACCTCTTCACCGACACGATCTGCCATTTCAGGAATTACTTCTAGAAATTGCAACACAGGCTCTACACCACGACCAATCATACAAATCAGCGATGCACTGCTTAAATAGTTTTTGACACCTTGCTCGCTAAGGCGGCGTTGTGCATCGCGAATGCAGTCTTCAAAAACAGCATCTATTTGTTCGAAACTGCATTTTAATTGAGCACGAAGCTCGATCAGTTCATCTGGAAGTTCTTTTGTGGTCATTATGGTATTCCTTGCTCGGTGAAGCGGAGATTTGTAGGGTCGGTTACGTAAACTACACCGACCTTAGCTAATCTCATTACGAGCTACAAAAATCAAACAAAAATGGTATCAATCGCATGATCTAATGTCTGGCGAATATCCGCATCATCGGTAATCGGACGCACCAGCGCCATGCGGCAAGCATTAGCAGGCTTAATGCCTTGGTTGATCAAACTTGCTGCATAAACCAATAGGCGAGTAGAGATACCTTCATCCAAGCCATGTCCTTTTAGATTTCTAGCGACTTTACCAATTTGTACTAATTTTTTAGCGGTATCCGCATCAATGTTTGCCTCTTTTTCTACAATCCCTTCTTCAACTTTAGTGGGTGCATAGTCAAAGTCCATTGCGACAAAGCGTTGTTTAGTGGATTGCTTTAGCTCTTTCATTAAACTTTGATAGCCAGGGTTATAAGAAATCACTAGTTGAAAATCTTTATGAGCATGAACCGTTTCACCTTTTTTATCCAAGGGTAATTCACGGCGGTGGTCGGTTAATGGGTGGATAACAACGGTTGTATCCTGACGCGCTTCAACAATTTCATCCAGATAACAAATTGCACCAATACGCGCCGCAACCGTCAGTGGACCATCGACCCAGCGGGTGCCATTAGCATCTAATAAATAACGACCGACCAAGTCGGAGGCGGTCATATCTTCATTACAGGCAACCGTAATCAGTGGTCTATCAAGTTTCCACGCCATATGCTCAATAAAACGAGACTTACCACAGCCTGTTGGTCCTTTTACCATAACAGGCAAGCGCGCATTATAAGCGGCTTGGTATTCGTTTATTTCATCTTCTTGGAGGTGATAAAAAGGTTCATCATTAATTCTGTATTGTTCGATATCTACTTCAGACATATGTATTTCTCAATGTGTCAAAAAAATTTGGGGATAAGCGGTTGATAGGTCTCCCTATATTTATCCGCATTCTGTAAAATATGGGTGCGAAAGGCTTTAGCAGCGGGAGAGAGGTGCTTACCTTTGCGAGTAACAATATGCCAATTACGCATAATCGGCAGACTTTTTACATTTAAAATCACTAAGTTATTAGATTCTAGCTCTATTTTTATGGTATGCAAGGGAACAATGCCAATCCCTAGTCCTGCAATAACGGCATGTTTAGTTGCTTCATTGCTCCCCATTTCAAAGGAGCTTTTACAGCAATGCCCTTGTTGTTTAAAATGCCGTTCAATTGTAGCTCGTGTGCCAGAGCCTTTTTCGCGCATCACAAATACTGCCAACCTAACATCCTCTAACTGC
>DRMS01000206.1 GCA_011322515.1 Leucothrix mucor | reverse complement strand
CTGCGAATTCAGACTATATTGTTATGACTGGTGGTACTAATAATGAATGGACGGTAATTGATAAAGCAACAGGGAAAAGAGATATTATTACCAATGTAGAACAATTAGTCTTTGAAATGAACCCAGGTGGTCCTTTCACATTCAATATTACGAGTGATAAATAATAGTTAGCTCATTCCTTATTTAAGGATCTGGTTATAAAAATAGCATGATGGAGTCATTCCCATCATGCTATTTTTTTATTGAACACTTACATTTTTTCTAACTTTTTATTATTATAAAAAACAACTTGTAAAACAGTTGCTTAAATTATTTTTTAATAGCTTGCCGCTAAACTATCACTCGTGGTCATTAACATAGTTGAAAAATGCTAGTAGCTTGCGAAACTGAGCCTATCGTCATTTTGGCTACCAGTTTAAGGCGGGACAGTTCATGTTTCTGCTATTCGCCCGCACCCTTCGACAAGCTCAGGAAGCGGTGTCCTGAGCTTATCGAAGGGCGGTGTCCTGAGCTTGTCGAAGGGCGGTGTCCTGAGCTTGTCGAAGGGCGGTGTCCTGAGCTTGTCGAAGGGCGGTGTCCTGAGCTTGTCGAAGGGCGGTGTCCTGAGCTTGTCGAAGGGCGGTGTCCTGAGTCTACCGAAGGGCTAGCTCCCTGAGCTTGTCGAAGGGTGCGGGTTTTTGCTATGACGCTACTTGTCCCTCCTTAAATTGGTAGCCATCATTTTCGCTATAGATTCTTAATCTTTAGTCGATGACACTATCGCTGCTTATTCACAAAAAAATTAGCTAAGGTGTTATTTAACTTTTCCGTGTATTCTGCGTGTTCCTTGGTTTAATCTTTTTTCCCAACAAATACCTGCTATGAATAACATAAATACAAAACCCTCAACACAAAAAGTTAATCTACTCGATTTCACCTCAGAAAAACTAAAAGCCTTTTTTATTGAAAAAGGTGAAAAGCCATTTAGAGCAACACAAATTATTAAATGGTTACATCAACATTGTGTCGATGATTTTGATCAGATGACTAATGTGAGCAAGAAGCTACGCAGTGAATTACAGGTCTTTGCGGAGATTCGCGCCCCCGAGGTTGTGCTTGATAAAGCCTCCTCCGATGGTACGCATAAATGGTTATTGCGCCTTGAGGATGGTAACTGTATTGAAACGGTCTTTATCCCTGAAAAAGACCGCGGTACATTATGTGTTTCTTCACAAGTAGGTTGTGCGCTGGACTGCACCTTCTGCTCTACGGCAAGACAAGGGTTTAATCGCAACCTGACCGTTGGTGAGATTATTGGACAACTTTGGGCGGCTAAGCGCAGTCTTCAGCCTGATGCGGGCAATACCCGAGTGATTAGCAATGTAGTGATGATGGGTATGGGAGAGCCTTTATTGAATTTCACAAATGTCATTGATGCAATGCAACTGATGCTGGATGATAATGCTTATGGACTAAGCAAGCGGCGTGTTACACTGAGCACCTCAGGGGTTGTTCCTGCACTTGATCGTTTACGTGATGAAATTGATGTCTCACTTGCGCTATCATTGCACGCTGGCAACGATGAACTACGAGATAAATTAGTACCTATTAATAAAAAATATCCAATTAAAGTACTAATGGAAGCTTGTAAACGCTATATGAAGGGCAAAGCAACAAGGGAACGTATTACAATTGAATATGTGATGCTGGACGGGGTAAACGATAGTGACCAACACGCGCGCGAGTTAATTTATGCTTTAAAAGGTGTTCCTTGTAAAGTAAATTTAATCCCGTTTAATCCTTTTCCTGAAACCCGCTATAAACGATCACCATCGAAACGAATCAATGCATTTAGGGATATTCTCATAGCATCAGGATTAATTGTTGTCACAAGAAGAACGCGTGGTGATGATATTGATGCAGCTTGTGGACAACTAGCTGGGCAGGTTCAAGACCGTAGCCGCAGGGAAATTCATTTTGCCCGTATTGAATAAGGAAGTTTTCAAGGAAGTTCCAAGCAATGAATCTACCCATCTTATTACCTGCCCTTTTGTCTCTGTTTGAATCATCTCAATCGTTGCGTAGACCAACTATGCGCCTCTTGAGATGCTCCAATCAGGAACAAAAAATCAGCGCAATATGGATAGATTCATCACTTGAAACGTCCCAAAAAAACATCCTTCTCTAAGAGATATTTAAAATGTTACCAATAACAATAAAAAACAACATCAAAATCCTATTTCCGCTACTTCTGATAAGTATCTCACTTAACTTTCTCAGTGGCTGTAGCTCTCAAAGCAAAAAAGCAGACAACCAAAGTGCTGCGAATTATAATGCCCAGCTTGGAGTCAGATACTTACAGTCAGGACGCTTAAAGTTAGCCAGCAACAAACTGAAAAAAGCCCTAAAACAGGATTCTGAATCCAGCTCTGTGAACCATTATTATGCGCTTTTACAACAAAAACTAGGCGACAATAAAACAGCTGAAAAACACTTTAAAAAAGCAGTTAAGCTCAATCCTAAAGATCCTGATTTATTGAATAACTATGGTTCTCATCTTTGCCAGACAGGTCATTACCTCAAGGCGATAGAGCACTTTGATTTGGCAGCACAAAGCCCCTTTTATACGACACCCGAGTTTGCTTATACTAACTCTGGTATTTGTTTACGCAAAATGCGTGATGATTTAAAGGCGGAAATATATTTTCGTAAAGCATTGCAAAAAAATACTGATTTTGGCTCTGCCCTATTCGAAATGGCGAAATTGAACTATGATCAGGGCAACCTTGCAAAAGCACAGGCTTTTTTATTACGTTATGATGAAAAAAACCAACCCATGCTGGAATCATTAACGTTATGTACTAGAATCAATACAAGGTTAGGCGAAGTGGCTAAGGCAGCATCCTGCGCCGAGAAAAGACTTCGCTTATTTCCAAAATAATTAGCATAGAAAAGTAAGATAATGTGTTAATTTATTGAATAGGATAAGAAATTATTTAATACTCTGAAAATTGCAAGGAATGCAACTATTTGGAAGAAATTCATACACCTTCTCATAATAAGGCTACGGGTAATGTCAGAAACAGCATCAGAACAACAAGCAAAAGACGAGACACAAAGGAGTCTCGGCTCACTGTTAAAAAGCTATAGAGAACAAAATGGTCATGATATCTATGAGGTTGCGGAAGCGCTTTGTTTATCACCTGAAATTGTTACCTCATTAGAACAGGAGGATTTTGACTCATTACCAGAACCTCCCTATGTACGCGGTTATCTGCGTAGTTACGCAAAGTTTTCCAATATTGATCCACAAAAAATAATCGATCTTTACGAAGAGCAGCGCGGTGCAGACCCTCAAGATTTGGAATATCATTTTAAACCTAAGCGCAATAATTTAACGAAATCATCTATCTCATCTAGTGCAATACGACTGGGATTAATTGCTTTGTTATTAGTTGGTTTAGCCGCTCTTAGCATGATTCCTGCGGTTAATGGCTGGATCACTGAAACATGGGCTGGACTTTCCAAACAAACGGCTGATAAAAATTACGCCAGTGCAGAGCCAATAGCCGCTGAAAATCAATTTGCAATTCCCGCGCCTCTACCAGGTGAGGAAACGGATCCAGTTAAAGATAATACATCATCAAATAGTGACGACACTGCAACAACAAACAACAACGTTGATAGTACGGCTGGTCAAAACTCTAAAGATGATAAGAAACAGGCTGATGCTGATACAGATGGCAATAACAATAATAAGAAGCCTGATGATAAAGAACAAAATAGTACAGTTGATACGGCAAATACAGATGAAAAAACCAGCAACAGCGACGAAAAAATCACTGAAACCAAAGAGGGTACGAAGCTAAAATTCGTCTTCAAAAAAGAAGTCTGGATGCGTATTAAAGACAAAAATAAAAAGACTGTTTTTGAATCACTTTCTCCTGCGGGTGAGGAAAAAGAAATCATACTTAAAAAACCAATGACTTTCCGTATCGGCAATGCACAAGGTATTGAAATTTATGTTGAGGGAAAACGATTCGATATAACAGGATTAACGACAGGAAGTGTAGCTAATTTCACGATAAACTAAGCGTATGGCAAAAAATATTCAATCTATACGGGGAATGCATGACATTCTTCCCTCTCAATCCGCTTCTTGGCAATATCTAGAAGCGACGGTGCGCGCACTATTTAATAGCTATGGCTATCGTGAATTGCGCACTCCTATTATTGAGCCTACCGAGCTTTTCTCACGCGGTATTGGTGAAGTCACTGATATTGTTGAAAAAGAAATGTATACCTTTGCAGATCGCAATGGTGATAGTCTCTCAATGCGCCCAGAAGGCACTGCAAGTTGTGTTCGTGCAGGTATTCAGCATG
>DRMS01000205.1 GCA_011322515.1 Leucothrix mucor | reverse complement strand
TTGCTGACTCGCACACTAACGGATTTAAAAGACGAGTTACCACTCTCGGTTATTGAAGGCGACCAAGAAACCACTCACGATGCAGATCGTATTCGTGAAACAGGCGCAGCCGCGATCCAAATCAATACAGGTAAAGGCTGTCATTTAGATGCACACATGATTGGCCATGCAATAGAAACGCTCAAGCCAGAACAAGGTGGCGTACTGTTTATTGAAAATGTCGGCAATCTAGTGTGTCCTGCCGCGTTTGATTTAGGTGAAGCCCATAAAGTAGCGATTCTATCGGTGACAGAAGGGGAAGATAAACCCATTAAATATCCCGATATGTTCCATGCCGCTGATATTATGCTACTCAATAAAATAGATCTATTACCCTACCTGCAATTTGATGTTGATAAATGCATTGAGTATGCTCGACGTGTTAATCCCAGCATTCAAGTGTTGCAAGTATCTGCCACCTCAGGCAAAGGCATGGAAAATTGGTATCAATGGATACGCATGACACGTCAAGCACGATTGATTGGGCATCCTGTTAGCTGTTAGTACAGTAAACGGCTACCAACTTAAGGTGGGACAAGTAAAGTCATATAGTTTTTCACATAAATAATTGCA
Organism: Leucothrix mucor; assembly: GCA_011322515.1. GTDB lineage: Bacteria > Pseudomonadota > Gammaproteobacteria > Thiotrichales > Thiotrichaceae > JAGLBW01. The sequence goes on along the minus strand of DRMS01000205.1, from coordinate 2,679 downwards.
CCCTTCGACTCCGCTCAGGGTACAGCTCCCTGAGCGGAGTCGAAGGGTGCGGAAATTTAATAAATGAATGTCTATAGCAAACAATCCGCACCCTTCCACAAGTTCAGGGTGCGGGTGAATAGCAGAAATATGAACTGTCCCGCCTTAAACTGGTAGCCCTTAGAGGTTAATATACAAGGATGCCGATACTTGAATTAGTATTTTTAAATGGGTGCAATCTGTCTTCCGCTCATGCTAATTTATTTTGCCAAAAAAAACTCATCATTTGCAACGGAAAAATAACGTTGTTGTTGCGCTTTATCAATGTGAAAAGACTTGACTACTACAATTTAGAAGAAATTGGCTAATGAGAAATTCTTTCTTTAAGCTGCTCTTTAATGAGTTTCTGAAGTGCTTGGACAGGCTTAGCTCTATTTTTTTGATGACAAAAAACATATGAGACTAAAGGAAGATTAGGTCTTTCTTTCCATGTTTTTGGAACTACTAGTTCCTTTGGACAATCTGATTCTGCCATTACTGTAATGGCAAACCCGCTACGGGCAGCAGCGTATAAGCTTTGATGACTGGTTGTTGTTAATACAATTTCATAATCAATATTTGAATCATTTAATGCTTTAATTGCCGTTTCTCGAAAAATACAAGGCTTAGGAAAAAAAGCAACAGGTATTTTCTTTCTATTTGTTAGCCCTTTGAGACCAACCCATTTCATTGGTTGCCTTGCTAAGGAGTTAGTAGATGCGGTCACTTTTTTTATAATGGCGAAGTCTAATTGGTTATTCTTTACAGACTTTTCTAAATCCTGCCCTATGCCAACATTAACCTCTAATTTTACATTGGGCTGTTTTATGCGAAACTTTGCTAGTAAATCTGGCAGTTGCCCACAAGCAAACTCTTCTGGTATCCCTAGTCTTATATTTCCTGATAATTGACTACCTGCAATTCTTGATTCTGTTGCATCCACTAAAGCAAGAATTTCTTGAGCCTCACTGAGTAATATTTTCCCTTCTGGTGTTAATGTTGCTCTTCGGGTAGTTCTGTGGAAAAGCTTCCTCTCGATTTGTTTCTCTAACTTCATTATTTTATGGCTGACAGTCGATTGTGTCAGGTATAGATGACGAGCAGCTTGAGTAAAGCCACCTTGCTCATGTACCGCACGAAAAGTACGGAGCATATCAATCTCTAAATTTAACTTCATTTATCGTTCTCATCAATAAATGATATCAATATATATCATTTATCATTCAATAGGAACAAAACTATACTGCACAAAAAATAGATTAAATAAAGGAGTAAAAATGGTTAATGCTAGTTTAGTTAATAGGATTTTAAGCTTCATTTTAATAAGCAAAACAAAGGAAATTCCATAATGTTATCAATAGTATTACCTATTTTTCTAGTTATACTTGTGGGTTATTTATTTGCTAAAAAAAATAAATTTTCCAAAGAGGCGGGCAAATTAATTAATGATTATGTGCTATTTATTGCCTTGCCAGCATTATTGTTTTTGTCTGTTGCTCAAGCTAAACCAGTAGAATTATTGCACTGGGAGTTTGTCGTAGCAACCTTGGTCGGTATTTTTGTAGCTTATATGCTAGGTATAGTGCTATCAATATTTAGGTCTATAAATGCTCCTAAATCTTCTATTGTGGCTATGGCAGCATGCTATGGAACAACTGGTTATATGGGGGTTCCCATTGTAATTGCTGTTTTTGGAGAAAAGGCGGCTATTCCTGCCGCAATTGCAACTATTTTGCATAATATTCCAGCTATTATGGCAGTTATTATAACTTATGGTATTTTTAATGAAGAGAAAAAAGAAGGAAGATCAAGTATTTCTTTATTCTCGACGGCTATAAAAATAACACTATTAAATCCTCTAACCGTAGCTGTTATTGCAGGGATGTTTTTTTCTTTTTTATCAATCCCATTACCCAATTTTTTAAAAACATTTACGGGCTTTTTGTCTGGTGCAGCAGGACCTACCGCTCTTTTCGCGCTAGGTATTGGCTTGTCTGGATTAAATGTTAAGTCAGGTATGAAAATAAATAACTTAATTGATCTGAGTCCAATTATCATTATTAAAATAATAATTCAACCTTTTGTAACATTTCTAGTTGCTTATTATTTATTTGGCATGAAATTTACAGATATATATCTAATTGTGGCTATTCTAATGTCAGCACAACCAATTGGAGCTGGAGTTTACGTTTTTGCGAACAAATTTGACTTTTTTCAGGAACACATTGCAGTATCAATAATGGTGTCTTTGATAGTTTCTATATTTAGCTTGTCTTTATTGTTAGAGATGATGAGTGATTTATGAATACCTAACAAGGTATTTCAGATTGATCCAAAAAACAGCTTATTTTTACATGAAAAATAGGCTGAGTTTTGGTCAAGTAAGTATGGTGTTCTAGGATGTAGAATGACCTGATTTACAGCTAAAATGATAAAAAATAATCAATATCTACTGGCATTAGTATGGGAAAAGATAAGCTTTTCGGCACCCTTCACCAAATAGAAACTGTTTATAGCGGATTCTGTTGGTGCTTAAAATATAGTACCTCTTTGCATAAATTAAAGCGGGACAGGCTTGCGTAGGTTGGGTTAGCTTGCCGAGCTAGTGAGGCAACGTAACCCAACAGATTTTAAGATTAATTGTTGGGTTACGTTATTTCG
>DRMS01000204.1 GCA_011322515.1 Leucothrix mucor | reverse complement strand
GACGCACCAAAGGAAGTAGCCATGTTTACAAAAGTAAAAATTTGGCTGTGGACACAGATTGTGGAGTGGCTAAATGGTATTCCGAAAAGAAACCAGCAACAACAAGCCATAAACAATACCGATCACCTACTCCGCGATGTTCGCCCCGCCGATGTCATTCTTTTTGAAGGACGTAGCCGTGTGGGTGAGGTTATTAAAATTATTACCCTTTCGCCATGGACGCATGCAGCACTTTATATCGGTCGGCTCATTGATATAAAGGATGATGCGCAGAAAAATAAAATCAGGGAATTTTATGATGGTGATGAAACAACGCCTTTAATTATTGAGTCACTACTCGGCTATGGCACTATTATTAATCCCATCACCAACTATCCTGATGATAATTTGCGCATTTGTCGTCCACATGAGCTAAATTATACCGACCAAAATAAGGTAGTCTGCTTTGCTATTGAGCATTTAGGGCTATTGTATGATGTTCGCCAACTGCTCGACTTGGCGCGCTTTATGTTCCCTTACGCCATACTACCAAGAAGCTGGCGCTCCAGCCTGTTTCAACATAATGCGGGCAGACCTACCCATATAATTTGTTCAGGCATGATCGCACGTTGCTTTCAAAGCGTAAATTACCCTATTTTGCCCACCATAAAAGCGGATAATAATGATCAGGTGCGCTTTTATAAACGTAATTTCAGGCATTTTGTCCCTGCTGATTTTGATTACTCACCTTATTTCAAAATTATTAAATTTCCCGTTTGGGGGGATAAATGGCATAGCCAGCACACTCGCTATCAAAGCCTACCTTGGCAAGATAGTGACAAAAAAACCACAACAAGCTCGCAGATAGATAAAAATAAGACACCCCGTTTTAGCACTTGGCTAGCTGAAATAAGCACGATTAAAGCCCCATCAATAAAAGACATTATAAAAATAAACAAATCACCTAACCGCTCAGAGCCAATCTCTGACATCAATGCAGATTCCTTATCTGCAAGGAGTAAATAATGATTTGGCTAATTCTACTTCTCATTACTATTGGCACTCTCGGCTATTTGCGCCTACCTTTAAAAAATTCAACGCTAGCAATTGGCGCATGGCTTTTATTTAGCGCGATCTCGGGTGACTTAACGGGTTGGCTATGGTTAATATGGTTACCTACGCTGGTATTACTTAGCCTTGTCAATCTACCTAATCTCCGCAAAAAGCTGATCAGCAAACCTGCAATGAAACTCCTATCCATTAACCTACCAACCATTTCTCGCACGGAGCAAGAGGCACTCGATGGTGGTAATGTGTGGTGGGATGCAGAATTATTCTCAGGCAAACCCAAATGGCATAAGTTGCGTGATCTATCAAGTGCGCGCCTGACTGCAAAGGAACAAAAATTTCTTGACAATCAAGTCGAAACCTTATGTGAAATGCTGGATGACTGGCAAATCACCAATGAATTACTCGACCTACCACAGGCTATATGGCAATTCCTAAAAAAAGAACGCTTCTTTGGTATGGTTATCCCTGAGGAATACGGTGGGCGTGGCTTTTCAGCATTAGCACATTCTCAAGTAATCGTAAAAGTTGCCAGCCGTAGCATCACCTGTGCGGTCACTATTATGGTTCCCAATTCACTCGGTCCTGGTGAATTACTGCAAAAATACGGCACACAAAAACAGAAAGACCAGTATCTCAAGCGCCTTGCTATCGGTAAAGAAATCCCTTGTTTTGCCCTCACGGGCCCCGAAGCAGGTAGTGATGCCAGTTCCATTCCCGATGCTGGCATTGTCTGCTATCAAACATTTGCAGGTAAGGACAAGGTATTAGGCATCAATTTAAACTGGGAAAAACGCTATATCACCCTCGGCCCCGTTGCCACCTTGTTAGGTCTTGCCTTTCAACTTTATGATCCTGATCATCTAATCGGTGATAAAGAGCAAATTGGTATTACGGTTGCTTTAATACCAACAGACACCTCAGGAATTGATATTGGCAAACGTCATTTCCCTTTAAATACTCCGTTTCAAAACGGTCCAAACTGGGGTGAAAATGTTTTTATCCCAATGGACTGGGTGATCGGCGGTGTTGATCAAGTCGGCAATGGCTGGAAAATGCTAGTTGAATGCTTAGGCGAAGGACGCGGTATTTCTCTTCCTGCACTCTCAACAGGCGCAGCCAAACTAGCCTCTCGCACCATTGGCGCTTATGCCCGAGTGCGTAAACAATTTGGTCTACCGATTGGGCAATTTGAAGGGATTGAAGAACCACTCGCTAAGATACTGGCAAATACCTATTTAATGGATGCAGCACGCCGACTCACCACCACCGCACTAGATCACGGACAACGCCCTGCCGTCATAACAGCGCTATTAAAATATCAACTTACCGAACGCATGCGTCAGATTGTCAATGATGCAATGGATATTCAAGGAGGCGCAGGTATTTGTTTAGGGCCTTCCAATATTATTGGGCGCGCCTATCAAGCTATCCCCATCGCTATTACCGTTGAAGGGGCTAATATTCTCACCCGCTCTTTAATTGTCTTTGGACAAGGTGCGCTACGTTGCCATCCTTATTTGCTAAAAGAAATGCAAGCCACACAGAACAAAGATCTTGATGCATTGGATCACGCCCTTTTTTCTCATATTGGCTTTGTTATTAGCAATCTCTCGCGCAGTTTCTGGTTTGGCATAAGCAATGCCATCTTTGAAGCACCTGGCACACCGTTAACACGTCGTTATTATCGCAATCTAACCCGTTTAAGCGCTGGTTTTGCGCTATTAACCGACTATGCCTTACTAACCCTAGGCGGTAGCTTAAAACGCCATGAGCGCTTATCAGGACGCTTTGCCGACATACTGTCTAATCTGTATCTCTGCTCCGCCACACTCAAGCATTTTGAAGACCAAGGTGAACCCGAAGCAGACTTACCGCTATTGCATTACGCCTGTCAAATGGCGTTACATGATGCGCAACAAGCCATGCTCGCCGTCTTTTATAATCTTCCCTTTTCATCGGCAGCTAAAATACTACGCGGGTTTATGTTCCCGTTTGGCAAACCTTATGCGCCGCCATCCGATCAATTAATTCACCAAGTTGCCAAGCTTGCTTTAGCGCCCTCCTCCACCCGAGACCGCCTTACTGCGGGAATTTATATGACAGATAATCCAGAGGATCGCACAGGACGGATTGAATATGCGTTTAACCAAGCAATTGAAGCAGAAGAGGCGGAAAAAAAGCTTAAAAAAATTCGCAAACAAGGCAAATTAACTAGCCATACAATGATTGAACAAATTGCAGAAGCATCTGAGAAAAAGCTGATTACCGAACAAGAAGCAAAGCAATTGCAAACTGCGTGGCTTGCCATGCGTGATGCAATACGGGTTGATTCCTTTGATCAGCTTTAACTTATCTAGAAAGCATAGGAGGCATAATAAATGTCCATATCAAACCCAACCGCTAGACCCGTCTACTTAATAGATGGGACACGCACGCCCT
>DRMS01000203.1 GCA_011322515.1 Leucothrix mucor | reverse complement strand
CGGATTCTGTTGGTGCTTAAAATATAGTACCTCTTTGCATAAATTAAAGCGGGACAGGCTTGCGTAGGTTGGGTTAGCTTGCCGAGCTAGTGAGGCAACGTAACCCAACAGATTTTAAGATTAATTGTTGGGTTACGTTATTTCGCTACGCTTAATAAGCTAACCCAACCTAGGATTTAGCCAAATTGCTGTCCCAGTTTAAATTGGTCGCTGTAAATCACTACCAACAGAATCCGTTACAATCAGAAAAATTCTGCGTTAGAACTTCGGGGAGTTATTCCATGCTCGTTCCTAAAGAGGTATCAACTAGGAAATAATTAATTAATCAGGACAAGCGGCTAATGTATCCGCACCGATTGTACCTTCTAGCGTATCCAGATAACTTTCTTGCTTTACCTCTTCTAGTGTTTGTTTGGCACGTTTTAAACGCTGTTGAATCTCAAGTGATTCCACTACATCTTCATGACCTTCTAAATCAATAAAGTTCTGTAGGTTTTTACAGTGCTTTTCCCATAGCCATATTTCACGCTGTTGCTTTGCGTTTAAACGTGCTTTATACCAACTAGATACTAGCATTGCATCACGGTCAAATAGATCTCTGACTTCTTTGTCCTGAATGGTTTTGCCTTTGTATTTGCCTGTTGCCATGATGTATAGAATGGCTTTAAGCGGGGGGATGGCATCTTCAATACTGCCATCGTCAAGATAACGTTGCGCTACAATTTGCTGTGCTTCCACAATATTGTTAATACCATCAACGTATTCATCCATGCCTTGTGTTTCTGGTCTGAGGATTTTTTCATTGAAGACAACGGCTGGATTATCAAAGATTTTACCTAAAAAAGCGGTGATAAAACGGTCTGTGATGCGATAACCTAAACGGCTTGCTTTAACAACTTGATTATTATGGTTAAAATCATCTATTTTTTCTAAATATTTATTTTTAATCATAAACTTAGGATCACGTTCTGTTTCATTTAAACGCGCCCATATTTCAGGTACTAATAAGCTTATGTCATGGTCTACACGTAGTTTTGCGCCAATATAACCTGCGGCACTTGAGAAGCCTGCATAGCCTGTAATAATAAAGGAAACCAGTGTGTTATTAAGGTCAGCCGTGGGACGCAGTGCATTAAATGGCCCTTTGGTTAATGCGCCTTCACTGCCTGCTCCTGTGGTTGAAGGGGATTTACCTGTTACGCTACAGATAAAGTCCATAAATAATTCAGGAAGCTCTTGATAGTGAATGGGGTTGTAGACGGCAAGTGGTCGAATTCCATCTGCTGCGGGGTTATTACGACGACCTGTTAATACGGCATTGACAGGGTTGATCACTGCCTCCCCTAAAGGAGCTAGGCGCTTAAATCTTGCGCCCATTTCTGCGATATAAGTACGCACAGGGCGTTGAATATCAGGGCGTACTTGTAAATAACGTGGATTCTGACTGGGACCGTCTTTCATTATGCGCGGGTCTGCAGAAGAAACAACGTATTGATCGCCTTGATCATAGGCGGCTTGCAATAAATCATGCATGGGGGCGGTGTATTTTTGAAACTCAAGAACATCTTCAATTAATTCTTCAAGCTTGTCGCCAATTAATGGCTCGTAGTTGGCAATGAAGTTATTGGGTTGCGACATATCAATTTCAGTCTGTGTGTCAAAACCACGGTATATGGCTTCATCTGGACGTTGAAATAGACGATACTCACAATTTTTCACTAATTTAAGGCTAGGGTTTGTGGTTGATTTAGGCGATGTATTGGGAAGGACTTTGGCACTGACCACAACAGAAGCACTAATATCATCTTCCATTTGTATTTTTTCGGTAGCGATAAAATCTTGTCTGACTTTGTAAGTACGCCATTTTCCTTTGCTCCCCAGACCGACTCGTAGGTAGGAGGCAACTAATTCCCGACCATCATATTTTAAGGCATGACCTGGCTTACCATTAACCACATCGACATAGAATTTTTGTTCCCAGCTATCGCCCCAATCTGGCTGATGCATGCGTTTAATCACAAATGCTTGCGATAAAATATGCGGTGGTATGGTTGCCAGCCAGTGGTTATATTCATCGGTATTACTTGATGTGGGTGTTAATAGTCGAATCACTGAGCCTAAACTGCGCTCTGTATCCAATGGCTTTCGGCTGGGATCACGATCTTCGTCGGCAAACTCTGGCTTTAACCGCTGGGTATAATCGCGCTTAAAAATTTCTGCTACCTGCTTTATATCCTTTTTAAAATTCTCTACATAAACTGGGCCGTAAATAACCGCATCATTCAGTGATTTAGAAATCTCAGATTTACCACCACCAGAAACCGTACAGGGCTTATGACAGAAGGTACCTTCTGCTTCTGTGCCAATCAACCGCCATGAGGGAGCTGATGGATGCCGTTCCATTTCAACCTTATAACCACAAGGCTGCATATAGATTTTAGTGGGTTGTAGCTTGATTTCTTGCTTGCCGTCCTTATTTGTCCAGCGAATTGTCTGCGCTTGCAGGTTCATACGAATATCGGTGGGAATATAGATAACGTCTGGATATTTTTTATCGATGCCATAACCTTCTGGCTGTATATCCATAATATCGCCATATACTTTTGCAATTTCGGCAAAATTATATTTGTTTTTATCAAGACGCGTTTTATGGTCTACGCCATATTCTTCGCCATGATTGCGCCGACGAATTGCCAGCGCACCGCCTGCGTGTTCTTCTTCTGTTAAGCCATAAAGATTAGTGGCATAGCTTAGTTGCGTTTTGACTTCTTTTTTGCAATAACCATAATAATTATCAGCAAGAATGGTGACAATAATGCCTTCTTCTGTACGGCAGGTTATTTTAAAAGCATCGCCATCATTGTATTTTTCATCTGCGGACTTCCAGCTCATACCATCTTGGCGTTGTAACTCGGTGGCATCATCATAATGCGGTAGACCTAGTTCTTTTTTGCTTAATTCACGGATATGCGGTGCGAGGATGACGCAGCCTGTATGCCCTGTCCAATGCTCAATATCCAGCGCGGCATCATGTTCTGCAAGGTAGGGGTTGCCGCCATTACCAAAGATGCTTTCAACAAAGTCAAGGTTGCTGACTAGATTGCCAGGTGCAAAGAAGCGTATCTCCATATTTTTTTCGGAGGATAGGGTGGGAACTTCGGGGCAAACGGTTGGGCGCAATAATAACGAAACAAACAGCGTTGCTTTTTTCTCTTCATCTGCGGTAAAGGGCAATTGAAGTAATTGTTCGGGAGGGTTTAAAGCTGATTTTAATAAACGTGAAAAGGCAATTTTTGGTACTGCCTTTTTATCGCTAGGAATTGGCAAACCGCCTTCTGCAATATGGAAAGATCCCTTGGTCGTGCGACGATCATTAACAGGATTATGCAATACACCTTGTCGGATGCGATAACTGGAAATAATATCCGATTCAAATTTATCACTGGCGGCGGGAATGGATAGTTCTCGTGCAACGCCATAGCGGTCTAGAACAAAGGTATTGGATGGTAATGTGGGTACGTCATCATCACATTCGGCTAAATATTCATTCAGAAAATCTTGAATGCGGTCATCTGCTGGGCAGTGATAATTATGTAAACGTCTATTTTTTTCTTGATAGCTTTTTAATAGGTCATCAGCAATTGACATGAATTTTTCATCACCACCATGTCCTGTTGGCTGACCTGTAGATGATAGTTTAAGATTGATATATAGCTGTAACTGCTTTCTAGCTTCTTCGGGGTTTTCAGAGCTTTTATTCAGACCTAGCGAATCTTCAGTATTCATATAATTAATAACCTACACAAGTTAAACGGCGCATAAAGATAGCACTTATAGCTATTTATGGCTACCAGCTTAGGGTGGGACAATTAATGTTTATGCTATTCACTGACACCCTTCGACAAGCTCAGAAATCTAGTTCTCTGAGCTTGTCGAAGGGTGCGACAAATAAGCATAAACATGAATTAGGAACGTGTACGAAACAACTTCCCGATCG
>DRMS01000202.1 GCA_011322515.1 Leucothrix mucor | reverse complement strand
GCTAGAATCGCTAAGAACAGGTTGTTGATCTTTGTATTCAGAATATAGCTTTGTGGCTTGCTGAAGTTTAAGCTCTATATCAGACTCCATAAGAGCTTGATATGCAAGTTGATGAATATTCATGGAATTATCGACTACCAAAAAACTTAAGAGCCTTAACCTTAGCATGAAAACCACAAAAATATGAAAAAATGATTGTAAGGGGGGAGGAGAGTTATTATTGTTTTTCAGATAAATAATTTCCTGATAAAAGGAGTGAAAGCTTCCACTTTTCAGTCATCAAGATGAAATTTAAGGCTACCAGTTTAAGGCGGGACAGTTAATGTTTCTGCCTATTCACCCGCACCCTTCGACAAGCTCAGGAAGCGGTGTCCTGAGTCTACCGAAGGGCTAGTTCCCTGAGCTTGTCGAAGGGTACGGGTTATTTGCCATGACGTTACTTGTCCCGCCTTAAGTTGGTAGCCAAATTTAATAAGTGAACGTCTATAACACAGAAATATCTCTCATCCAATGCGTTGCTTGGAGGAAAAAGCTAAAGCTTTCACTCCTCACTTGGGTGAAAACTTCACTTTTTCTGAGGTCGATAATATTTAATCATCAACACTAAACGAAGACCCACAACCACAGGTCGTTGTTGCGTTAGGATTGCGTATTACAAATTGCGAACCTTCTAAGCCTTCTGTGTAATCAATATCTGCACCTGAAAGATACTGAAAGCTCATCGGATCAATTAATAACGTCACACCATCATTTACAACCGTGGTATCACCCTCATTAATATCTTCATCAAAGGTAAACCCGTATTGGAACCCAGAACAGCCGCCTCCAGATACAAAAACACGCAGTTTTAAATTATCATTTTGCTCTTCCTCAATCAGACCTTTTACTTTTTCCGCTGCTGCGTCAGTAAAATTGAGCGGTGCATCAGACGGTGATGCGATTTCTATTGCTGTTTCAACAGACATTTGAATTCTCCTAAAGACTTACATTCTATAAATATTCACATATTAAGCTTTCACTACAGAGGGTCGCCGTGCACAGCTTTAAGGCTCAACACGGTGTGCGTAGCGACACCCTATAGCCTTTGTAAAATTATTATGTGAAAAACCATAAGCATAATATATAACTATTTATCGTTTAGCTAAAGCCTGTAGAAAAACTAGGAAACATATATATAGTTTTTCACATAAATAATTGCACCCTTCGACTCCGCTCAGGATATAGCTCCCTGAGCAGAATCGAAGGGTGCGGAAATTTAATAAATGAATGTCTATAGATATTCATTTATTAAATTTCCGCAGGAGTCTAAGCTTTAGAGACTGTGCGAACTACTTTTTAAGAATATGAAACATGCCAAACCTATCATGCTTTTTCTGAGCTATCCTTCACGGGCGCCAACTCAGCATCCTCAGCTTCACTCTTTGCCTCAACAAGCTCAGCAGATTCAACGGCTTGACTCAGCTCTTGATGCATTAATTTTCCATTAACACCTGCTCCAACAGCCATTTCTAATAAGTTATAATGTAAGTCGCCATTAATGCGGGCTTTTGGGTGTAATTCAACTTTTTTTGATGCCATTACATTACCATCGATGCGCCCATTAGCGTAAATATTTGCCGCATGTGCATTACCAATTATAACGCCATTTTCACCTAAAATAAGCGTTGACTCTGGATCATCAGAAGATAAATTACCTTCTACTAAACCATCAATGCTACACGCACCTGTAAAACTAATATCACCAACAATATTAACATTGCCTCCTATCCATGTTTCTATCTTTGGCTTTTCACTAACGTCTTCCTTTTCAATTTGAGCTTTTTGTTTCTTATGCGCTTTTTTTCCAAACATTATTTCCCTACCTTAAAGTTAATTAACCCTCAAAATACACTTACGGCAATAACGCAGGTTGCATCAATGCGGTTGTTTCATCTAATCCTAGCATAAGGTTCATATTTTGCACCGCTTGTCCAGCCGCACCTTTAACCAGATTATCAATGACTGATAAAACCAAAATTCTAGACCCTGTCGCTGGTCTATGTGGTGCTATACGACACATATTAGAGCTTTTCACAAAGCGAGTTTCAGGACAAGAACCTTCTGGTAATATATCCACAAAAGGCTCGTCAGCATAAAAATCTTCATAGAGCGTTTGTAAATCTTTGTCGATAATGCTCTCTTCCTTTACATAAAGCGTGGCATGAATCCCTCTGATAATCGGCAATAAATGCGGTGTAAACATAAGCTCTACCTCCTCTCCTGATTCAAATGACAAAATCTGTGCAACCTCAGGATGATGACGATGACCTGCAACGGCATAAGCTTTAAAACTTTCACCTGCTTCACTTAGTAATGTCGCCACATTCGCTTGTCTACCCGCACCACTGATACCCGACTTAGTATCTGCTACAATATCAGTCAAATCAATTTTTCCTGATTTAATTAATGGCAAAAGACCTAAAATGACCGCTGTTGGGTAACAACCTGGATTACCCACTAAACGCGCTTTTTTAATCAACGCTCGATTAATCTCAGGCAGACCATAAACCGCTTCTTCCAATAGTTCTGGGCAAGCATGCTCCATGCCATACCACTTGCTCCAGACATCCACATCCTTAAAGCGAAAATCAGCTGCCAGATCAATAACCTTCGTGCCCGCCTCCAATAGTGCAACGGTTTGCTTCATTGCAATCCCATTAGGCGTAGCAAAAAATACCAAATCACAGGTAGCTAATTCAGCACTTACAGGGTCGCTAAACGTTAAATCAATAAAACCACGTAAATTAGGAAACATGCCATCAACACGCTTACCTACATTAGAACGTGATGTCACAAAGGTGATTTCCACCTCAGGATGATTAGCCAATATCCGTAATAGCTCAACACCCGTGTACCCTGTTGCGCCTACAATACCAATTTTTTTCATAATGATTTATTGCTCTTTTCTTATTAGGAAGTTTCAAATGATGAATCTACCCATATTGCGCTGATTTTTTGTTCCTGATTGGAACATCTCAAGAGGCGCAGAGTCGCTCTACGCAACGATTGAGATGATTCAAACAGGGACAAAAGGGCAAGTAAGATGGGTAGAATCATTGCTTGGAACTTCCTTAGAGAGTAAAATTTAGTTTTTTTTCGACATCCTTCATCAGAAAAAAAGTAGTTTACACTTTTTACCGCGTCATCTACCTATGAAGATGCCTTTTCTTCTTTAATATTTTTTGTAATAGCGGTTCTAATTCAGACATAGCACGTTCATATACCTGCTGTTTAAAATACACCACTTCTTTTGCGGGGTATGAATAATCAACCCAGCGCCAGCCATCAAACTCAGGTAAATCCGTTGCACGCAGATTCACGCTATTATCAGAACAGGTCAAGCGCAATAAAAACCAGCGCTGTTTCTGCCCAATGCAAGTCGGACTGGAGCGACGGCGAATCATATGTTTAGGTAGACGATAACGTAGCCAGTTCTGCGTGCAGCCAATCACTTCCACATGCTTTTCCTGTAACCCTGTCTCTTCATGTAACTCTCGATACATCGCCTCCAAAGGGGTCTCTCCTTTATCAATACCACCTTGGGGAAACTGCCAAGAACTCTGACCAATTCGTTTACCCCAAAACACATCGCCATCGCAATTTGCAAGGATAATGCCAACATTGGCTCTAAAACCGTCCTTATCAATCACGATACTTCTCCATAAAATAATTTTCTTCATTCTTCCATATCAAGCATGATTCAGCAAATTTAAAGCGGTACAATTATGAATTTTTTCAGGAAATTCTCAAATGACACTGGCTTTATTCGATCTCGACAATACTTTACTTAGTGGTGATAGTGATTATGAATGGGGACAATTTTTAGTACGCAAAAATCTGGTCGATAAAAAAACCTATGAAGAGGCCAATATCCGCTTTTACGAACAATACAAACAAGGCGAACTGGATATTTACGAATGGTCAGCCTTCACCTTCAAACCCCTAGCAGAGCGCAGCATGAAAGCGCTAGCAACGCTACATAAAGAGTATATGCAAGATGTGATTCTGCCTATAATGGGCGATAAAGCCAAAGCCACCATTAAACATCATCGCCAACAAGGGCATACCTTAATAGTCATCACCGCCACCAATAGCTTTATCACCCGCCCTATTGTGAAAACCTTTGGCATAGAAAATTTAATTGCCACTGAATCCAAAATAGTGAATGGACGCTATACCACCGATGTTGATGGAATCCCTTGTTTTAGTACAGGAAAAGTTGAACGCCTAACTGCTTGGCTCACACGGAATAATGAATCGTTAGAAGGTAGTTATTTTTATAGTGACTCACATAATGATTTACCGTTATTGGAAATAGTGGACCACCCTATTGCTGTTGATCCTGATGGAACGCTTGAGGCAATCGCTAAACAGCGTGAATGGAGGATTACTTCGTTTCTTGACGATGCTGAAATGAATAAAATATAGGTTTTTAGAGATTCCAAAAGGTATAAGGAAGTTCCAAGCAATGATTTTACCCATCTTACTTGCCCTTTTACTCCTGCTTGAATCATCTCAATCGTTGCGTAGAACAACTATGCACCTCTTGAGATGCTCCAATCAGGAACAAAAAATCAGCGCAATCAATATAGGTAAATTCGGCTATCAATTTAACATAGAACAGTTGCTTGGCTGGAATTGTTAGGTCGGGTTAGATTTTTTTGCTTGCAAAAAAACGTAACCCGACAAGCATTGTGCAACTTGCTGGGTGTTGCGTCGGGTTACGTTACCTCGCTAGCTTGATAAGCTAACCCGACCTACGCAGGATTTGTCCAATCTTAAGTTGGTAGCCCGTCTCATCCATTAGCGTATAACAAATACCGAAAAATAATCCCCTTTCCCTGTTAACTGACTAATATCCCAAATCACAACCTCCCCTTTT